>NZ_KV805560.1:74747-75415 GCF_001811595.1 Enterococcus sp. HMSC078F03
CTACCTACTGGAACAATAGGACTCGAACCTATACCAACGATTTTGGAGACCGCTGCTCTACCAGTTAAGCTATATCCCATTAACACTCACAAACCTGTAGAAAAAAGAGAGGAATTACACCTCATTTCTTTATTTTTGAGAACGTATGATTTGTGAGTGATCATTGCAACTTACATAGCGCTATCTTGACAAGTGCTTTCAGCGTACGTCTACGTGTAAGCTTAATGCCAAGTTTATTGCAATATTTGCTACCTAGACTAAACGAGACAGAAAGAACTGGACTTTCCACATCCTTATTCTTTATTTTTTTGTAGGTAGCCTCCAAAGATAAGCGAAACGGAGCTAAGATAGGTAATGCATGCCTTACCCTCGTCTCCTTATCTTTCGACACTACCATAATAACATCTAAATATTGATAAAAACCGCCAACTTTCCGCCAAAAAACCGCCAAAAATTTTATTTATATGCAATTATTTTTCCATTTCGATACGCTTCGGCAAATTCAATTAAAGCATCTGATTTCATTCGTTGAATACTTCTTTCGGAATATCCAACTTCCCTAGCTATCTTGTAATTAGAGTAATGGTCCTGCACACAGAAACTATAATGCAAAATTTGTCTGCTAGTTAGGCTCAATGCCATAAGCGCAGATAAAATTGCATCTCTTT
>NZ_KV805560.1:75515-127045 GCF_001811595.1 Enterococcus sp. HMSC078F03
TTCGCTTTTGTTTGTCGAAAATCTACTTCTTTTAACAATAGAATCAAGTGAAATCGCTCCTTTTAAGGTATAATAATTTATAATAAACATATCATCATTTAAGAATTGCCTAGCGGAAACTAAGTAGCTTTTTTTATTTATCCAAATATATATAAGAAATGCTTATTCTTTGCTCATCAACGACTCTATATGATATAAATTATACTAAGAATACTATTCCAATAGCTATTCACTTCTCAGCCAGTCGGCGGAAACCGACTGGCTATTTATTTATCAAAATATTCATCATCTTTCACATCATCTTTATTCATTTGATATTTTCCATCTAATAAATATTTTTGACATAGAAAGTATTTTCAAATCTATTTTTCAATGGTATAATCACTTTAACTTTCTTGGGGATTTTATTTATGAAATAAATTTCCTCCTTTTCTACATTAACTTCTGGTAAACAGTTAATAGTAGTACACGTCTCTGCAAGAGATTTATTGTCGATTTTTAATCGGCTATTTAATAGCACTTTATTTGGGGAAAGTGCTAACTCACACCTAAAGAACAACTGGCGGAAAACAGTTGTTTCTACCACATAAGTCAGCTAGTGGTCAGCTGGCTTTTTTTGTTGCCTTAAATTTCATAGTAATGTATTATTAATTGTCTCTATCTGAGATGAAAATGTATCTATAACTAGCTAGCGGAAACTAGTTAGTTTTTTTATACTATTTTTGTTGGTTTTAAAACTACTTAGCCTTTTTATATAAATGTGAACGTCGAATAATTGAATATTAAATTCTTTAAATTTAATCATCTTCTTTACTCGCTTTCTAACCGAATAATTCTCTTTGATCTGTTTACCCGTTTTACCCACTACACTTGTTCCTCCAAACTTGTAATTTCTAGTTCTGTTCGTGGTCGCATACTGTACAACTTTTGGCAAACCATCACAGCAATTTGACCATCGTTTTTATATAAAATACCTTCGGCAGCATCAGTGACTGCTTTGAAATAGTTGTCCAAGTCAGGTTTCTTATCGCAATATTTTCGCTCTAATTCCACTTCTAAGCGTTTCTGTTTATTACTTAAGGCAGATTTAGGCGGATGGATGTAAAACGTCACATGTGCGGAAATTGGCCCTTTTTCAATCAACTTTGCTCTTGATTTACGAAAATAATTCTTTACTTGATTTTTGTATTCTTTCATCGCTCGATCTTCGTAAGTTTGAACATAATTTCCACGCCTTGCAAATCTCGGGCGACTTTGTGGCTTGGGCTCAATCGGTAGAATAATTCGCATCTCTTCCACCTCGAACCTTACAAATCGGCTTCTTTGACGAATACTCCGTTTACCATTTTTCCTTGGCGGTTTTTAATTTCGCTATATGCTTGATTTAAGCATTCATATAAATCCATGTTATTTTGCATAGCGAGAATAATTAACGTCACAACCATATCCCCGATACCATCTCTTAAGTCGTTTTCGTTGTTTCTTGCCAATGCAGCGCCAACTTCTCCGACTTCCTCAATCACTTTTAGCATTTGCTTTTCGGGTTCCGCTTTATCTAAACGCTTTTCTTTCGCCCATTCTTCCACTAATTTAACTAATTCATTCATCTAAAATTCCTCCCCGAAATCTAATTCACGTTTTAGCTTGCTGTGAATCGATTCTAGCTCTTTTTTGTATTCTTTGACTGTTTGTATTGTTTTACCACTAGAAAGCACATAATCGCGTTCTATTGCGACGAGAGCCTTACTTAAATTGCCATAATAACCAATCAAAGCGAGTGATTCTTTTTGTGTACCGTCTTTATCAGTCAAAATGGTTAACTCTCCGTGTTCGTTTCGTCTCGCTTTATTTACGATTACTTGCTTATCATCACTAGTAATTCGATAATCAAGTACTCTCATTTCAATCATGACTTGCCCTCCAAAAATTCTTTTATTTGCCTATCAAGTTCAGCTTGCTTTTCTGGTGATAGTTTTTCCTCTTCTTGTTTTGGTTCATTTACCCAATCTGGTAATTGCTCTTGTCTAACTGGAGGATTCGTATATCTTGCTTGCGTTGTCGTTTCAGACAAGTCGTATTCATCGTTAAAACGTTCATCACGTATCCAGCGGAACAATTCTTGTGGATGATACCAGTCGTTTAATTTGATATACTTAAGATAAGCTTTGTATCCTGTTTTAAACCGTTCGAAGTCTTCATCTGACTTAATTTTCTTTAAGAATTGCTCTTTGGCTTTTTTCTTATTGGTTTTCTTCGGATATGTTTTCCAAACTTTTTCAAATAATTCAGACATGGTTGAACTTTGTTCAACACTATATATATTCTTTGTATTATTCTTTGTATTATTATTTAATGTATTATTCTCTGTGAAGTTTTCTTCACTAGGGGTAGTGAAATTTTCTTCATTCCCCTCCTGATGATTTTTTCCATAGGTGATGAAATTTTCTTCACTAGGGGTGTAAAATTCTGTATCAGTTGGATACGGTAAGATATAGATATGTCTCCGATCTACCATTTTGCTGTTTGGCTTATAAAAAATTTGTATTTTTATATAGTTTCTTTCTTCTAACTGTTTCAGCCATGAAATAATTGTTCGCTTGCTAACGTTATACAGATTTGCAAAATATTGATTCGTTGCCCAACAATAGCCTTTTTCATTTGCTAATGCCGTTAGCTCTCCATACAATAATTTTGCATTCCCATTTAAGTGGTTATCATAGCGAACAATCGCTGGGATAATGGCGTAATATCCTCTATGTTCATTCACTAGTTATCCTCCTCATCAACAACGACCGTATAAACATATTTATGCTTAATTTCTCCGTTAACGACTTTTTTTATTGTTTGTGTTTCAATAGCTATTCCTTTACCATTTCTTGAACCGATATAGACAAATGCTAATAGTTCAAAAAATAGTTTTTGACTCGATGTTAATTGCCTGTATTCTACAAGTAATTCCTTTACCAAACTGTTAACCTCCAATGTTCAACTTCTTACGTTCTTCAACGTTTAGTTTTACTGGTTTAATTTGATATTTGTTTAAAAAGTTCTTAGTTCCTATCTGATGTTCTTCTTGATGATGTTGACGGCAACCAGCGTAAAAAGTAAATGTTTCGTGATTAATCTTTTGACGATTTCGCCCCATACCGACTACCTCGATATGACAAACATCGGCATGTTTTCCACAAATACAACACTTACGATATTTTAGGCAGTAATAAAACCATTTGTTATTTTCTAGCAAGTATTGGTATCTCTTTTCTAGTGGTACATCGTTTTTCAAAATAAATTCGATTAAAAAACTAATCCATTCTGTTGCCTCATGTCGTGTAGCCTTACTGTGTTCAAAATACACACCGTTTTTAGCTTCGTAATAATACTTTAGAACTTCCTCTATCCATTTGGGTTCGTCATAACTCCAACGAGCTATATCAGCTATTAAAACGTGAGAAAGTGCATTCTGTTTTTGAGACATTTGTCGATTATCTAATAGTTCAACTTTTACTAAATTGTCATCGTTGTTAGCTAGGAGTTTGAGGAAATTCGAGTTGATCTCATCCTCAAACTCAATCGCCAATTTATTTCCTTTGTGTTTTATGATTTTTCCAATCATTCAATCACTTCTTATCTTCTTGAACCTTCTGCCTAGATTCATAAAAATTTATCCACTTCGCAAGCAATTTAGAAATAACACCATAATCATAAGCACTATATTCTTCAAATGCTTTTTTAGGATTCAAATCAGAATCATTTATAGCTAACGATTTCACAGCTTCAAATTCTTGCCCTGCCAGCTCGGCTACTCTACTAATTGATGCGTTCAACATATCAATTTGCCGTTCAGTAATTGCAGTATTTTTCAGCTGTTCTTTTTGGTATTTATCAGGATCATCATCATCTGTTGCGATATTAAAAAATTTCAATAAAAAATATTTTTCCGCATACGTTAGTGCTTTTCCTACACCCTTTTCTCCTTCAATATCTACTCCTTGGCTATACCATGAACAAGCAACAATCTCAGAAGGATTATGAATATTAATCCATGTCATCATTAACTCTAGCTCTGTAAAATACGTTGTACGTTTTTTGGCTACAGGCTCTTTCTTTACTTTATCCGCTTTCCATACCTCATCTTGTGATTCCCGAACTTGATGAGCAACAATTTCTGGCTTCAAAATTAATCCAACTTGATTTATGACTGTATTTAATGCGGATAGTACATCGCTTGACCCCACATAGCTGTATTGCTGGCCACGTTTACTTTTTTGAATATATGGTGCTTTTTGTCTCACATACGCTAATTTTTGATAAACATTCAACTCAGAAAAATCTGTTTTGGTTGCTTCAGCCATTCAATAAGCCCTCCTTATATCTTTTTCCTGAACTCACATATTCAATTAAATACACGTTTTCTTCGCCTAATTCTTCTATCAAATCAACGATTGTATCTTGTGTAGCAATTTTTTTACAAGTGAGTACTGGTTGTCCTGTATAAAGACATTTCATTGCAAAAGTTAGCTCAAACACACCGTCTTCATCAGCAATTTCATTTCCAAAACAATCAGTAGTGTCCACTGGATCATCTTCATAGGTTTCCTTATATAGTTTTTCAGTCGGCTCTGTTAAATATCTATCTAGTGTATTTGCTTCTCTACGATTCATTCACAAAACCTCTTTTCTGTGTTACAATTTTTCTAGTATAATTTTGTATGCGACTATTTGCTTGGCGGCGTAGTCGCTTTTTTCATCATGCAATCCCCCTGCGCTCTTTTTGTTGCGCAATGTATAATTGACTTTTTTGTTGCTTGTACCATAAATCAGCTAATCTTTTTGCTTGGTTTAACTTTTCTTTTCTAGTCATTTCAACTCACCTCGAAAAACCTTCGATAATATATCCATCAAATCGTTTGGATTATCTGTGACAAAAGTATGTGTATTTTTAGTCGTAGTTTCTGTTGCAATACCGTACATCTCCTTTAATAAACGATGTTTTGGACAATCACAATCTGATTGTTCCAGTTTTTCTTTTGTTAGTGTATATTGGCTATGTGCAGCAATGGCTACTATCGTGCCTTTTCCAACTTGAGATATTGCCATCTCTCCTTTTAAATCGATAGCTGCCAAAGATAAACCTACATCTTCTTTCTGGCATTCTTTTGCTAGTTTTTTAATTAATTTTTGAATTTTATCGTTCATTTTGATATACTCTCCTTAGTTCATTTTGTATGTGTCCTAATCGTTGGCAGACGATTGGGGCTTTTTATTTTGTCTTTTTTGAAAATGCTGATACTCCGCTTCATCCCAGTTGAAAAACCAACGGATAAAAAGAGGTACACTTATTGTTGCCAACACTGGAACTGAAAAGTGGCTTTTCAATAACACACCTAGCGCAATCATCAATAATAATGCGCCTATCAATCGTGCTTCACGTATTGCTTTCATATTTACCCTCCTATAATTTTTTTGATATAATTCAGTTGAAAGCGGGGTGTCAAAATGTTTTTTGTAATAAAGAAAGCTTCTAATAAAAAATACTATTTTGTAATTAAAACCGAAGAAAATGAAGTAATCGCATCAAGCAAGACTTATTACTATAAATCTTCTGTTTTAGAAATTATTGAATCCATCAAAAGTGATATGGATCAAAAAGCTATTATTGTTGACACTACTTTTAACTGGGGATAAGTTAAGGCTTATCCTTTTATCATTACTATCCTATTTCTTTAAACATATCTCCATTATCATTAGCCATATCAATTCTTGCTTGTAATTCTAAGTTAGGCTTCCATCTAGGAATTAGAGCTACAGCCTCTTCATATCGAACTTTTGGAATGTCTACATAAGATGCTACATCGAATAATGCTTTCAATTGTTTATAACAATTACTAAAGGCTGATTGCTTAATACTTGAATCCTGATAAGCCAATGTTTTTTTGCCACCTAATACTTTGATAACAGTTGATGAAACTAGTCCTTGTATCTTTCGTTGTTGGCTTCTATTAATTGTTGTTTCTGTTTCTAGCTTATCTAAACGTTGATTTACAAGAGTCAATCCACGTTCATGTTTTAACGCAGCTTCTAATAACAATTCTGTGTTATTAATCGGTAAGTTTGATTGAGTTTTAAGCAGTTCCTCCATTTGGTTAAAAGCTTCAATGTATTTCAGTTTAAACTTAAGAGCTTTTTGACCAGTGAATCCCATTGCTAGTAGCGTGAATCCGTCACGGTTCATAATGATTTGTCTATATTTTTGTTTGTTTTGTGGATGAATATAGCTATCTTCGTAAAATAGCCCTGCGTAATTTTCCGCAACCCCCTCTTTTAAATCATCAATCGCTGCTAAAACATCACGATGATTTTTATTAAACGTTTCTGCGACTTGCAAACTAGTTGTTACTGCTTGTTGGTTTTTCATAATTACTAAGTTGTCCATTGTTTCTGTATCGTCCTTTCCTTTAATCCCAATGATTCATGATGTCATTACAAATTTTTATAGCTTCTTTAGCAGGCCAGTATCTTTTTCCCTTGCTAGTACCAGGCTTTCTTTTTTCGATCATTTGCATACGTTTGTCTTTTACAAAATTTTGTTCAACTTCAGGAACAGACATTGAATACATAGACGATAATTGTTTGATGTCTAAATACTCAGCACGTTCATTTAATCCTTGACTAGCTTCATTTATGACTTGCTCAAACATTTTTCTCAGGATTTTTTCAATAATGTTGTATAGAAAGTTTTTTGAAGATGTATCTAGAAAATTTTCCATTCTAAACACTCCTATCTAATTTTGTAGTATTCAATAATAGCCGTTAGTGTTTCGTGAGCCTTTTTACTTTGATTTTTACCAGAAAGATAGTCGTTTAGATCTTGCTTATGAATATTGAAATACGTGGCTACAGATGTTAATGATATTTTCTTATCATCAAAGTACTCACGAATTTTCGCTCTGCCCGCTGTTGTGTCTGGCATATTAGTTTCTCCTTTCTTTAGTATTTTTTGTAAATTAATTAGATAGAATTTATAAAACTATTGACTTATGTATACAAATATTCTACAATCAGAACATAGTTAAATAAGCCTATAACAAAACCTTTATTATGCACTCGGTCGCCAAACTTAATGCTGTAAGGTATGTTTTTAGTTTGCTTTTTTTCTATCCAATTAACTTACAAGAATTATTATATACATTTTTTCTACATTGTCAACCATTTTGTAGATTTTTTGTATACATATTTTCTTTGTATTTCTAGAAAGGTTGATATAAGTGGATTTATACGAAAAAATAAAATTACTTGCTAGCGAAAAGAAAATGTCAATAAGACAATTAGAAGAAACATTGGGATTTGGAAACGGGGTAATTAATAGATGGCGTAAGAATACTCCTGGTTCTGATAAATTAAAAAAAGTTGCGGACTACTTCAATATATCTGTAGATTATTTACTTGGACGAACTGATAATCCAAATTCTAATAACTTAGAAGAAGATGAAATTACAACTTTCTTCCGTGTAAATACAGAAGATTTAACCGAATCCGAAAAAGATCAGCTCAGAGAAGAATTAAAAGAGTACTTAGAATTCATGAAATCAAGACTTAAAAATAAATGATTGGATGACCCCTATGTATTTAGACTACGATACTTATTTTGAATATCATGACCAGACATATATTATTATTGAAAAAGTTGCTAATTACTATGGAATTGAACTAAAAGAGTTAAGATGGAAACACTACAAAGATTATATGATTGACGTAGAAAATGTTGACATAATTCCCTATAGTTTCGGTGATGTTTCAAGAAAAATATTTTCAGGAAACATAATAAAATTTCACGATAAATGCGGAATTTCCTATAATCCAACAATGGTTAAAGGAAGGCAAAATTTCTCAATACTTCATGAATCTGCACATTATTTTTTTGATATGAATAAGGAATGCAAGTCTCAAAGTTTTTCAGATTTAATTACTGGAAAAGGATACACTAGCGAAGATGAACCAAAAGAAATAAGAGCTAATATATTTGCATCCCTTGCTTTAATAAACAATGAAGCATTGAAAGAATGTTTAAAAAAGCAAATGTCTTTCCGTCAAATTTGCGAAGAATTTGAAATGAGTGCTGCAGCACTACACGTAAGGTTATATGATTTCTTAACAAAAATATTCTTATTAAATCCATGCTTAGCAAGATCAGCTATTAATCAATATAGATATAACTATAATTCAACAAAATTAATCAGTTATATAAAAATGTGCTTGTGCTGATGAACTACAAAGAATTATTTTTGCGTAAAAAATCTCGTGTAAGGACACAGACTTAAAACTTATCTTGAAGTTTGTTGATAAAACTAACAACAAAAATGGAGGAATATAGTATGTTTTTATTTGGAAATAAAGAAGAAAAAAAGGTAAAGAAAGCAGAAGAAAAGCAAATAAAAGAATATTTTAAAAATAATCATGATATTGTAATAGGCGGTATTTATTTTAATGATTCAGACAAAAAAATATTTATCCCAAAAAGTATTTCTGAATCAAGAAAACAACAAGTTATCAACTATGATGATTTGATTAGTTACACAGATATTTTTGTTGGTGGCAATATAAAAAAACATCACGGAATAACTCGTGCAGTTGTTGGTGGCGTTTTAGCTGGTCCTGTTGGGGCTTTAGTTGGTGCTGGAACAGGTGGAAAAGAATTTACTTCCATTAAGCAATTAGGAGTTATGTTACATCTTCCTAATAATCAGACAGTAAAATATATGTTAATCACAACTGAAACAAAAACTGATTCTATGATTGGTAAAGGTTTAATGGATAAATACAACGAATTAATTGCAAAACTGGACCAAATACTAAAAACTAATTCAAGTAATAAAGATAACACTGTATTATCTTCTGCAGACGAGATAAGAAAATTTAAAGCCTTGTTAGATGATGGCATTATTACAAAACAAGAATTTGAAATAAAAAAACGTGAATTGTTACAATAAAAATAACGCACCCTCTCCGGCTAAGAAGTTAGTGCGTTAAAAATAGAACCAAAATAGGCTTATTTTGTTACGCCTATTTTACCACAAAGAAAAGGACGTGAAAATATGGCGAAACTAAATTGGTCCAAAAAATACAAATATGTTTTTTCTTACTCAAATAAAAAAGGAACTTTTTGGGGATATCGCTATCCTTATTACAACTCTCTAAAACACCGAAAAGAAGCTAGCAAACGTGGATTTGAAAGTGAAAGAGCGGCGAATAAAGCATTGCTAAAAATCCAATATGATTTAGAAACACAAAATACTTCCTTCGTCGAAAATAAACAACTCACCATAGATGAATGGATCAAAGTCTGGATACCTTACGCCCAAGACAATTGGAGTGTTTCAACAAAACAAAACATTGAATCCGCTGTTAAATTTCACATATCACCATTGATTGGAAATCAAAAGCTATCTTCTTTAAATAAGATTACTTATAAACGAGAATTTATTGACAAATTAAGACAAGAAAACAAATATACAGAATCAACTATTCAAACGTGGCATAAAATTGTAATGAGGATGATTAACGCTGCGGTACACAATCAAATCATCCCTAGCAACACGCTAACAGGCTTTAAATTTGATTTAAGTAATAATGTTCGTTCGTTCTCTAAAAAGGAATTACAGCGATTTGTGGCGGTTTTAGAAAAAGAAGATATTCAAACGCAAGTTATATTTTTAACTCTGCTAAAATCTGGAATGAGGAAAGGCGAACTGATGGGGCTGCGTTGGAGTGATATTGATTTAACCGAAAAATATTTCGATATCAATTCTACACGTGGTGATTACGGTGAAAATAAACCTAAAACAAAAACCAGCATACGTAAAGTTTATTTTGACAACTCGTTACTCACTTTAATAAAAAAATACAAAAATCATGAGAAAGAACGGCTTTTCAGAGAAGGGATAATTTTAAGCGATAAGGACTATTTTATTTTAAATTCTCGAAATTTACCTATCAAACAATCAAGAATTACGTATATGTTTCGCCTGTTATGTGAAAAAGCAGAAGTTCAAAACATAACCGTACACGGCCTAAGACATACCCATGCAACGTTTTTAATTGAAGCAGGAGCAAACATTAAGTACGTTTCAACTCGGTTAGGACACAAGAATATTAATATAACTTTGGATGTTTATAGCGATGTGCTAAAAGAAGAAGAAAAAGAAACAGCTGATATGATGGATAAACTTATTGAGAACTTGTGATTTGTGGTAAACCTGTGGTAAAAACATTAAAAACCATTGATATATAAGCACTTTACCACTCCCCATCTGAAATTGTAAAATAAGTTGCTGTTTCTTTTCAGTCCAAGTAAAAATATATTTCACTAAACGGCCATTGTTCCCTGACGAATGAAGAAAACTGAGCTTGTTTGGACCACTCACTGTCATTTTTTCAGGTACAGCTAGCGAAGTCCTTCCAGCTGATTGGTTCAATTTATCAGGAAATGAAAAGCTTTGTTGTTCTTCAAAAAACCAAACTTCTTGTGTTTCCTCTAAAACAATTGCTTGCTGTTGCGCAAAACGAAGTTGTTTTTCTACCGTAGCAAGAAACTGTTCAATTTTTAACGTTTCTTGCCAGCGGTGAATAGCGAGTGTTGGGAGCATAGTCATAAAGCAAACAATCGTCAAACTAGCAAGTGTTTCCATTAATGTGAATCCTGCTGACTTGTTCATTGCTTTTCTGCTGTATATTTATCTAACTGTTCTTTAGTAATGTAGCCTTCGTTGACTAATTCATTTAAGGAAGGCGTCCTATTTTTTTCTAGTGTATAGAGCTCGATTTGTGATTCCACAATTTTTACGATTGCTTCATTGCCTTTTTTATCAACTGTTTCTTTATGTTTCGCTAAGTTAGGGACAAAAAGTAAAATCAATACGGAAATAATCAATAAGACAATCAACATTTCTAATAATGTAAAACCTGCGTATTTTTGTTTCTTTTTCATTATAAAACTCCTTCCATATTGCCATAAATAGGCAGCAACATTGCCCCATAAACACCGATAATTAAACAAGCAATTATGATAAAAATAAATGGTTGAACAAGAGTAATGACTCGTTCAATTTTTTTGAAAAAACCTTGGAAACAGACATTACTATAAACCATCAACTCCTTGCCTAATTTTCCTTTTACTTCTCCTTGTTGAATCATTAAACCCAATGCTTTTGTAAAAAAAGGATAAGCAGCTAATTGTCTATGTAAGTTTTCACCAACTAGCAGACCTTCACTAATTGCTCCAGCTAATTCTTTCATTAAGGGGTAATTGGTTGTATGGCGCATCAAATCGATGACTTCTTTCATTTCTAATCCTTGTGCGAGCAACTTCCCCCATTCTAGTGCAAAAAAAGCACTGACGTATTCCCGATAAAGGCCACGGATAATGGGCAATTTCAGATAAATGAACGCTCGCTGAATAGCAGACTGATGCTTCAAATAACGGCTTAAAATAAAGAAACTAAATGAGAGGACAAAAACTAAGGTAACCAGAATGTACGGACTGTACACAATCATAAGAATCCCAATATTTTTAGAATAACTATTGGCATCATTTTCCATTAATTGGGGCAATAAAAATTGCCGAATACCAACAATGACGAGAATCAAAAAAACAATCAGGAGCAGCGGATAACTAATTATTTTATAGAACTGTTGCCGATATTTTTCCGTTTGAAAAAAATGTTCGGAAATCGCTTGTAGTGTCCCTACCAAATCCCCGTGTGCGGTAGCAAACGACAATTGTGCCGAGACCATTGTTGAAAACCCTAATTCTTCGACTAAAGCTTGTAAGGCAATGCCTGAGGAAAAACCTTCAACTAAAAAAGTTATACTGTGCTGAGGTAATGCGTTTGATTTTTTCATGAAGGAAAAACTTTCTTGTATATTAAAACCATTGGCAAGTAAATCCGCTAATAGTTTCAAAAAAAGCTGCTGTTGTTTTTTTGTTAGTTTATTCGATGGCTTGAAAATACGTTTTTTCTGTAATAAACCCATACGCCCACGCCTTTCTTAGATTCTTTTGCCAACTACTCTTTATAACAGCTTCCTTAAAGAAGAAATAATCATAAAGAATTCCCGCCACTTGTTCCTTATTAATCGTGGTTGTCAAAATCTGTTGGTAAATGATACCTTGCAAGCATTCAGCCAATTCATGCTCTGGGCCACCTAATTCTATCAAACGCCGTTGCACCCCCAATAAGTTACGGGCGTGAATTGTCGCAAAAATAGTATGACCCGTTAAGGCGGCTCGAATAACTGCTTGAGCCGTCTCGCCATCACGAATTTCACCAATAATCAAAATATCAGGATGATGGCGCAAGCAAACTTTGATCAAGGCTTCGTACGTTAACTGAATTTTTTCATTTGTTTGCAACTGTAAAAACTGCTTTTCCTCAATTTCAACAGGATCCTCAATTGTTATCACTTGTTGTTCGCCACTTCTTTGTTTAGCCACACGATACATGGTTGTTGTTTTCCCAGAACCAACTGGCCCACTGAATAAATAAAGTCCTCGTTTCTGACAAGATGCTTCAATTTCATTCAGCTGGTGGGGAAAGAAAAAATGTTCAGCTTGTTCACCAAATCGGTGCAAAAAACGAATCACTAAGCTCTCTCGATTCTGAAAATCTCCCACAGATGATAAACGCAAGCGTTGCTTCGTCTCGCCAATTAGATAAGTTGTCGCGCCTAATTGTGCTTTTCGTCTTTCTCCGACATCCATGCCGCCGATAAATTTAAAGTGGAAAATTAACTTTTCGCCTATTTCTGCGGAAACTTGTGTGTAAGGTGTCCGTTGCATCCCTGTCCGAAAAGAGATGGCTATTTCAGTATCATTAGGTAAAAAATAAACGTCTTGCGCTCCATGAAGAACGCCCCATTCAATTAATTGATGGGCTAATTTTTTTACATTTTCAGTCATTCATTTCCTCCTCTCACTAATAAACTACGCATTTATTTTATGATTTCAGCAAAAAAAAAGAACCTTCACCAATAAGATGAAGGTTCTTTTTTTGAAGTTTGCGCTGTCCATCTATCTTCCCCAAAATAGTGGAACTCCTAGACACTTAGTATTATACTAAAAAAATCTTGCGTTTAGTTTTCAAAAATTTCTCTGAATCACAAAATTTTTGAGAAAAACTATGATAATCCGATTGGATCGTTTACGTTTTTGGCTTCGTTTTTTGTTTATTAACTAAATAAACTGGAATTCCTAGAAGCGTAATCCCTATACCAATCAATGCAAGAATAGGCTGTGTAATACTCGTTGTAACCAAGATAAAGATACCACCTAGACTTGCGATAATTGGAATAATTGGATAGCCAGGAACTTTATACGGTCGTTTTAATTCAGGTTCTCGTTTTCTTAAAATAAAAACGGCTAAGAAAATTAATAGATTAAACAGCCACATAACAAAAACTAACATATCCGTCAATAAATCGAAGGTCCCGAAAAACATCATAATAATGGCCACGGCTAACTGAAAAATTCCAGCAACGTAAGGAACAACAAAACGTTTAGACAACTTTTGAAACTGACGACTAAAAGGCATCAGATTATCTAAGGCTAAGGCATAAGGAATCCGAATCCCTGTCATTGTGTAGCCGTTTAACGCACCATATACAGAGATTAAAATCCCAATAGTTACGATTTTGCCGCCAATTGGTCCAAAAATAGCCACAGAAGCATCCGAAGCTGCATTCAAATTCCCAGCGATTTGCTCAATTGGTAATGTTTTTAGAAACACAAAATTAATTAAAGCATAAATTAAAGTAATCAATAACAAACCAAAAATAATGGCTTTAGGCAAGTCTCTTTCTGGTCGCTTCATTTCACCAGCCACGTTACCCACACCTAGCCAGCCATCATAAGCAAACATGGTGGCAACTAAGGCGCCACTAAAAGCAACTAAAAAGCCAGTATTCGCTGTTGTTTCAATGGGAAAAAGCGAAACAGCTACTTGTCCTGGAGTAAATAACCCCACTAAAGAAATCAAGGCAATTGGAATCAGTTTTACTACCAATGTTGTTGATTGGACCAAAGAAGCAATTTTTGTTCCTAATAAATTAATTACGGTGATACTAGTTCCCGCAAGAATGGCAATCGGGATCAATAAATTTGCCGATAGATGAAACAAATTGATTAGTTGTGTACTAAAAATAATGGATAACGCCGAAATGTTGGCAGGATAATAAATGATACTTTGTGCCCACCCTAAAAGAAAACCAGCTAATTTACCATATGTATATTCAATATACTTCACGGCGCCACCTGTTTCAGGGATTGCTGTAGCAAGTTCGGCGCTGGTTAATCCTGCACAAATGGTTAAGGCACCACCTAACACCCAAGCAAAGATAGCTAAACTAGCTGACTGTGCGTGTCCAACGACACTCGCAGCTTTAAAGAAAACACCAGCGCCAATCACCGTACCCATTACCGTGGATAACGCACCAAACGTTGTGATCTCTCTTTTTAATTGCTTTTTCTCCATAGACTCCCTCATTTCATTTAAACTAAACAAGCGTAACAAAATTTTCACTTTCTTGAAAAGATAACGAAAATAATAGCTGTTTTCATGAAAAATTCTGTAACGATCTCTTTTCAGTATAGCTATTTCTTTTAGAATTTCAAGTTTGAAAACCACAAAAAGAAAATTTGTCATAAAAGTTTTAGAGCATTCATCTTTTGTTTATAAACAAGAACTGAGAAACCGACGATTTTTCATTAAATAAATGAAAAATCGAATCAAAAAGAAACCTTTCTGATCCGATTTTAACTACGTTATTGGTTTTTGACTTTTTCTTTTTTCATTTGTTTGCTGCGTAATTGTCCGCAAGCCGCATCAATATCTGTTCCGTGCTCTTTACGAATAACACAATTGATGCCATTCTTTTTGAGTACATCATAAAATTTTAATACCGCTTCTTTAGAGCTTCGGCTATATTGATCGTGTTCACTCACTGGGTTATACGGAATCAGATTAACATAAGAAAGTTTTTTCTTATTCCGTAGTAAATCTGCTAATTGTTGAGCATGTTCTGGTCGGTCGTTCACTTGACTCAACATAATATATTCAAATGTAACACGCCGGTTGGTTTTTTCAATGTATTCATCAATTGCTGCCATTAATTTTTCAATTGGAAAACTACGATTAATCCGCATAATTGATGTACGGACTTCATTGTTAGGAGCATGTAATGAGATTGCTAAGTTTACTTGTAGTCCACTGTCTGCAAATTCACGAATTTTTGGCACTAAACCACTTGTTGAAACTGTAATATGGCGGGCACCAATAGCCAACCCTTTATCATCATTAATCGTTCGTAAAAAGTTCATGACATTGGCATAATTATCAAATGGTTCACCAATTCCCATCACAACGACATGGCTAACACGTTCATCCAACCCACGTTCATCGAAATAATGTTGTACCCACATAATTTGGGCGACAATCTCGCCAGCAGTTAAATCTCTTTGTTTTTTTAATAGCCCGCTAGCACAAAATGTACACCCAATATTGCAGCCAACTTGAGTGGTCACACAAACAGATAATCCATATTCTTGACGCATTAAGACTGTTTCAATCATATTTTTATCTGGTAATTCAAATAAATACTTCACAGTACCATCCTGCGCTTCTTGCACAATGACTTGTTTTAATGGATTTAATGAAAAATTCTCTTCTAATAAAGTCATCAGCGATTTAGAAATGTTCGACATTTCACTAAATGAAGCAACACGTTTTGTATACAACCATTCCCACACTTGTGTTGCGCGAAATTTCTTCTCGCCATGGGCTAAAAACCAGTCCACAAGCTGTTCTCTCGTCAGTCCATAAATGGATTCTTTCTGCATTTCTTTTCCTCATTTCTGCTATTACATTCGCTTCATAACTATAACGTATTCTCACTTTGAATGCAATATCACGAAGAGCATCAAAAAAAATCGTTAAGCGTGTATACTTAACGATTTTTTATAATTAATCTTTCACTAAGTGATAAACTTTTTTGAAGTAGAACGTTCTGGCAATTAAATAGTAAACGACCTGAATCAATAAGAAAACACCTAAAACTTCCCAGCCAGCTAATTGCATTGGCTGATCTAAGACAGCATACATTGCTTTCAAAGCAACAGCTCCATGAATAAATGAAACAACAATTGGGGTAAAGAATAAAATACCTACTTGTTGGTAAATCATTTTCTTCAATTCTTTTTTCGTCAAACCAAGTTTGTAAATCATCTTGAATTTTTCAACGTCTGTATTCATATCACTGTATAAACGGAAGTATAAGAAACTACCCGCAGAGACAAAGAACACGATACCGATAAATAGCCCGACAAATAGAACTGGCGTATAATGTTGCGTAATGGCTGCCGACATTGCAGCTGTTCCTACTAACATGGGATACTTGTCACCAATGATATTTTCTGCTTTTATCAATTCTTCACGATTGGTTCCTGCTTTGGGCTGCCAAATTGTTTCTGTTTCCGCTTTGATTCCATCAGTTGAGGTACTATCTGGGATAACAACCACACCGCCAAAAGTCGGTAATACATTGGTTTCTTCTGTTTTATCAATGTTTAAAACTTGATCATTTCCCAATTGAACAGATTTGACATCTACTGATGCAGCAGAAGGAGCATCTTTTTGTGATAAATTAACTACTTTCTCACCTGTTAAAGTTGGTTCATCTATAAATTTTGCAAGTTTATTATATTCAGATGTTTTAATCAATTGGATACCGGCACTTGTTTTGTACATTGTGTAATCAATCTGATCAAACTGAATATTTTTTTCTTGGAATGTTTTTGTCGCAAATTGTTTCATTTCTTGATTTTCTGGGTTGGTCGAATCAGACAATGTCAGTTCGTACGGTACAGAACTTATTCCTTTAAAAATCATCTCGTTCACGCCGTATAACGTTCCAATGGCAGCAAAAGCGACCGTTGAAATCACCGAAACCAAGAAGAACGAACGTGCATTATCTTTCATACGGAAAGCCAAATCTGATAAAACGACCATATTGGTTTTTTTCCAAAAGATTTTTGGTTTCCGTTTTAAACGTTCAATGACAGAAACACTCAATTGGTCAAATAAGAATTTTGTCCCTAAAATAACTAAGAAAATTACTGGGAACATCACCATTAAAACTAACTGTCCCTTAGCAACTAAAGCAATTCCGTAACCGACAATTAAAAGTAACACGGCTAAGAAAGATTTAACTTTAGAGCTTTTGATTTCACCTTTACCCATTTCTCCTGCTTTTAATAGCTCTTGAAGTGTCGCTTTTGGCAAGCGGAATTGAATAAAGAAAGAAATTACTAAAAACAAGACCGCAAATGAAATGACAGTAATGATAAACGGCATCACTGGCAAATAAAAACCTAAACCTAGATGCATCAATAAATTGCTAATCCATAAAATAAACTGTGAAAATCCAACACCTAAAATGCTACCAAAAATTGTAGCAAAGAAACCAATCACTAAGTTTTCAATAAAAATCATTTTCTTTAACTGTTTTGGACTCATCCCTTGAATCATCAAGGTTCCAAACTCTTTTTTTCGAGATTGTATAAAGACATCCATCGAGTATAAAACAAATAAGAAAGAGAAACCATAGATTATAATAGCCGCAGCCGTCATTCCCATTTGTGCTTTAGGATTTAAACCATTAGCTAAGGCTGGGTGAAAGACAAAACCAGTGAACGTAAAAAAGATCATCACAGAAAACATTGTACTTAGGAAATAAGCCAAGTATAAATGCTTATTTCGAATCGTGTTTCTTATAACAAACTGATTAAAATTCATTATCGACACCTTCAATCTCAGCCAGTTTCATCATGATTAAATCGTAGAACTCTTTTTGATTGCCATTTTGGACAATTTCATCAATTAATTCACCATCTTTAATAAAGACGATGCGCTTGCAATAACTTGCGGCTAGCGGATCATGGGTCACCATTAAAATAGTCGCCGCTTCTTCTTCGTTTAATTGTTGTAACAAACCCATCACATCCTTAGATGATTTCGTATCTAAGTTTCCTGTTGGTTCATCAGCCAATAATAATTGTGGATGATGAATCATTGCCCGCGCAACGGCGACCCGTTGTGCTTGTCCACCAGAAATTTCTGCAATTCGTTTTTTCAACAGATGATTGATACCTAAACGCTCACTTAATTCTGCTAATTGTCGTTTCATTACAGAGACTTTTTCTCCATCAAGCGTCAATGGCAAAACAATATTTTCTTCAACGGTTAATGTTGGCATTAAATTAAAGCTTTGAAAAACAAATCCTAATTCTGTACGACGGAATTTAGCAATTTGTTCTTGATTCAAATTGTTTGGATTTTTTCCATTTAAAAGTATTTCACCGTCTGTTGGACTATCGATTGTTGCCAATAAATTTAAAAGTGTACTTTTCCCACTTCCAGAAGGTCCCATAATACCAATAAATTCACCATCTTGGACAGTTAAATTAATCCCTTTTAAGGCTTCATATTTAATTTCGTTTCCGTAAACTTTTTTTAAATTTTGTACTTCTAACATATTTTCCACTCCTATTCTTCTCACTCATTTAGTGTATCGAAAACGAAAAAAAACGACAATAGAAAAGAATAACAATGAACTTACATTACTGTAAGTGCACTGTTATTCTTTTAAAAGTTATGCTTCATATTCAATCACATAAGGATGAATCTTCGTATTATAAATAGCTTCTGAATATTCTACGCAACGACCTGTTGGGCTTAACGAACGCCGAATTCTTTTTAAGCCCGTTGTTTCAGTTGTTTGCAACATCTTTTGCTCTGCTTCTGTCAAAGTTGCAACTTCAAAACGGTCTTCAAATTTATAAATTTCAATGGCATGGCGATCCATCAAACGATACAAGGATTCTTCCTTGTATTCAGTCAATGATACGTCTTTCATGGCAGCTGGCAAATAGTAATTAAAATAAATATAGGGTTGTTCATCGATTAGATATAACCGTGAAAGGTGAACCACTTCTTCTCCTAAAAATTGATAAGCCGTCATCTCTTTTGACAACGTCAAGTTTTCAACTTGTAAAACTTTTTTAGTTACTTTCTGACCTGATTCATTCAAAAATTCAGTGAACGTCCCTGCTTTTGATAGTTTATTATAGGGACGATTGCTTAAAACAGTTGTGCCCCGGCCACTTTTTTTCTCAACAAATTCTTCCGTTGCTAACATTTCGATTGCCCGCCGAATCGTAATTTTACTAACGTTAAACATCTCTTCCAATTCTGTTTCTGTTGGTAAAAACGTTCCTACTGGATACTTGCCACTCAAAATATCTTCTTTAATCTGATCTGCTACTTCTAAATAAAGCACGCTCTTTCTTCTCATGATACGCTCCCTCCCAACCGCACTATTCCTTTCTATTTTACCAGAAAATGATGATTATAACATGATGCTTTGCTGAAATTATAAAAAAAGAACAAAAATAGATAAATTTATCTATTTTTGTTCTTTTTGTTTATTGTTCTGGCGTTTCAGTTGCTGCCTCTTCTGATTCCGCTTGTAGAAAGACTTTTCTTGGTTTGCTACCTTCTGATGGTCCAATAACTCCGTGTGCTTCCAATTCATCCACTAAGCGAGCCGCACGATTATAGCCAATTCTAAAACGTCTTTGTAGCAATGAAATACTAGCTGTTTGCATTTCAACCACCAAGTTTTTCGCTTCTTCAAACAACTCATCTTGAGGAGCTTCGCCACCGCCTGAAGTGGTCGGTTCATCTGTTGGCATCATGCTTTCTTGATATTCAGCTTCTTGTTGGTCCGTTACAAACGCAACCACTCGTTCGACTTCTTGATCAGAGATAAAGGCCCCTTGGATACGAATTGGTTTATTTTCTCCCATTGGTAAGAAGAGCATATCGCCTCGACCTAATAGTTTCTCCGCCCCGTTGGTATCAATAATGGTACGCGAGTCTGTCCCACTTGAGACCGCAAAAGCCATTCGAGAAGGGACATTTGCTTTGATGATTCCTGTAATGACATCCACACTTGGCCGTTGTGTCGCTAAAATCATATGAATACCCGCTGCCCGTGCCATTTGGGCTAAGCGGATAATCGCATCTTCTACTTCGTTACTTGCCACCATCATTAAATCAGCTAACTCATCAACAATGACAACAATAAATGGTAGAATCGGACGATTTTCGCCATCTTCCGCATTTTTCTGTTGAATTAGTTGATTGTAACCAGTAATATTTCGGACGCCTGTTGCTGCAAATTTTTCATAACGAAATTCCATTTCTTGAACTACTTTTTGTAGGGCTTGGGCCGCTTTTCTCGGATTAGTAACCACTGGCGTTAATAAATGAGGAATCCCGTTATACACATTCAATTCCACCATTTTCGGGTCAATCATCATTAATTTTACTTCATGGGGTTTCGCTTGCATCAAAATACCTGTGATGATGCCATTAATAGCAACCGATTTCCCACTCCCTGTCGATCCTGCAATTAATAAATGCGGCATTTTTGATAGATCCGCAGTTTGAACCATCCCTGAAATATCTCGACCTAAAGGTACTTCTAGTAGTTTATCTGGATGACTTGGTTGTGCCTCAACAATATCTCTAAAGGATACTGTACTAATTGCACTATTAGGAACTTCAATCCCGATTAGTGATTTGCCAGGGATTGGGGCCTCCATACGAACGTCTTTGGCCGCAAGCGCTAAAGCAATGTCATCCGTCAAGTTAACAATTTTGCTAACTTTTACCCCAACAGCGGGTTGAACTTCAAATTTTGTGACAGATGGTCCTAAACTAGCTTTGACTACTTTAGCATCAACACCAAAGCTCTTGAAGGTTTGTTCTAAGACGCCAATATTTTTTTCGATTTTTTCATATTCACTACTTTGATCCGTTGCTTGAATTGTATCTAACAAATCAGTTGGTGGTAGTTGATAATCACGATCTTCCGCTTCTTCAGAAATTTCAAATTCGAGAACACCAGCTTCATCTGACGCCTCTTCTTCCTGCTCTCGTTGCGGTTTTGTTGCTGCGATTGGTGGTACAGGCATCGCCTGATTTTGCTGTTGAAACGAATCAATTTGAACAGGCGTTGGTGCAGCCGGTTCTTCCACCATTGGTTGGTGGGTTTCAACTGGTGTTTTTGTTAAGCGCTCGGCTGCCGCTTGTTCCATGCGTTCCCGCTCTTGTAATTTTTGTTGGGCAGCGGCTTCAATTTTTGCTTGGCGTTCTGCAGCTTTGGCTTCTTTCTTCGCTGCTCGCTTCGCCTCTTTTTCTTCTTGTCGCGCCTGTGATTTTGCCGAAACATGACTTAGGCGATCTTGAATACTTTGGAAATGATCAACAATTTGCTGAAAATCCCACATACTCATCAAGAAAATACCCGCTAACAGTAGCAATGTGGCAATTAAATAGCTGCCAAATTGTGCCACCAAAAAGTACGTTCCTTGATAAAGCAGCGCGCCAATCATACCGCCCCCTACGTTTTGCGTCACTTGGTTGGCTTTTAAATCGCTTTGCAAAAATTCCCAAGTGTTACCTAAAATATCTGGTTGACTACCACTAACATTTCGAAACATAAAGGCATGGAAAAATAACAAAACACTAATATAAATCAGAGCAGCTCCAAAAATAGGGCGCCCTCTTTTTAACGGAAAATCTTTCCCATAAATCATGACTAATAAGCCATACAGGATTAGTAAAATCGCTGCAAATGGAAAGGTATTACCTACAACTAAGCGTAAACAATTTGCTAATAACGTGCCTAAAAACCCTAAGCGAAAGAGTCCAAAGACACCGAATAAAATAAAAATCAGGCCAAGAAACATATAATTTAAACGTTCTTGTTGTTGCTGTTGTTTTTTGGTCTTTTTCTTTGTCGTACTTTTTTTCTTATTTGTTGCTCTTTTTTGTGCCATTTAACTTCCCTCTTTCCATCACTTCTCATTATACATAAAAATGGAATCGAACAAAAGTGCCCACCTCATTTTACTTGAAAAATCATGGAAATTTTTTAAAAACTTTCATTTAAGAAAAATGGAACAATGGTCTCTCAACCACTGTTCCATTATTTCTTATTTTGCTGATTCTTAATGGTATAAGTCGAAACGACCTTTAGCCATCATTTCTTTGGTACCACCTGTTTCAAAGAGCGCTTTGTTCATGATAATTTTTTTCATGAATGAAGCTGGGTATCCTTTAATGTCTGTTTTACCAACAATTCCTAAAGCACGTGTATTTCCGACAGAACAAACAGAACCTTGTGATTTAAAGCTGAAAGGTTTAGTTGCTTCCCCTTTCAATTGTGCTTGAATATTTTTAGCAGCATGAGCGCCCATCTTCAAGGCGATTTGTGCTGTTGTTGGGTAAGGTCGATTAGTTTCTGAATCCATAACTGCTGAGCAGTCACCAATAATATAGACGTTGCTATGGTTCGCATCTGTTAAATCTGGTTGAACCATGACACGACCACGACGAGCTTCAAATCCAGAATCGCCTACAACGTGGCTTCCACTAACACCCGTTGTCCAAATAATTGTTTTAGCAGAAAGTTCTGCCAAGTCGCCTGCTTCGTTATCTTGATAAACAACTGCGCCTGGTTTGATTTCTTTAATCGGTTTACCTAATAATAAATGAATAGCTGAATCTTTTAATAATTGCACACCATAGTTCGCAAGTTTTTCGTTAAACATCGGCAATAGGCGAGTAACTGCTTCGACACAATAAATTTGGATTTGATCTGCTGAGACACCTGCGATTTCAGCAAATTTTGGTTTGTTTTCAACAAGAGAACCTAATAATTCAATCCCTGTAAAGCCTGCTCCGCAGACAACAATTTTTAAGAATTCTTCGTTTTGAGTTGCTTTGTATTGACGCATTTGTTCTTGGATATGTTCATACACGTTTAAAGCCGTTTTCACATCTACCATTTGTAGAGCATGTTCTTGCACACCAGGGATACCAAATGATTCTGATTCAAACCCAAGAGAAACAACTAAGTAATCATAATTGATTGTTTGGCCACCTTCTAAAGCAACTGTTTGTGTTGCAGCATCAATTGTTTTAACTGTTCCTTGGATAAAGGTGGTCATTTTTTCATTGACAACATCCATAATATTGTATGTGATTTTTTCAGCTGGTTGTGTTCCAGCAGCAACTTCATGCAAGTCCGTTGCTTCGTAGTGATAGTTATTACGATCCACTAAAGTAATTTCGACGTCTTTGGCGCCTTTTTGTAATTCGCGTAATGTTTTTAAGCCTGCGTAACCAGCACCTAAAATAACAACATGTTTCTTATTCATTTTGATTCCCTTCCACTCTATAAAAAATTTACAGCCACCACAAACCTATGGCAAAAAATAGCACTTGTGCAGTTGCTCCCACAGCTAAGATTTTCACAGCACAAACAAATGTTTTACTCTTCACTTGTTCCTTCAGTAAGGCTTGGGTTTGTTTCCGTACAAAAGGTAAAGTTAAAAGCATGAGTAACATTGTTGGCGGGGTTAATCCTAAACCGACAGCTAACAAAATGGCTAACATTGCTATTGTATTTAATCCGACGAATAATTTCAAAGAACTTGCTTTGCCAAGGTAATGAACTAATGTATATCTCTTGTTATTTTCATCTTCCTCTAAGTCACAGATATTATTTGCTAACATTAAGTTAGCAATGTAACAAGTGTTAGGTAAGGCGACTAAGAAAATCCCCCATAAATTAGCTGCTGACCAATTGAAAACTTCAAACGTATTAATGTAGACACAAATAAGGGTAATCATGAACCCCATTGTAAATCCTGAGAAAACTTCCCCTAATGGTAAACTGGACAAAGGTTTCGGTCCTGATGAATAAAAAATACCAATTAAGTAACAATAAAGACCCATAATTAATAACGGCCAGCCGACAATAAATGACAACCCAATCCCCATCAAAGCAGAAACGAGAATCATCCAAAAAATCATTTTGCGTATTAATGGCAAAGATAAATTTTCTCGACCGATAATGTTCGTTTTTTCCTTATAATCATGAACTTCTGTGGCATGATGGTAATCATTATAATTATCTAAAACATCGACCGCCATATTAAAAATAAACATCGCAATGAAAAAAATTAAAACATAGCCGACATGGAGCCGCCCATATTGGTACCAACTAAAACAAATTCCTAACAAAAATGGCAAAACACTAGCCGTTTTTGCTTTTAATTCTACTAATTCAAAAAATACTTCTCGATTCAAACTATCCCTCCGCTACTTTTTTACAAACTTTGTTACTTTTAAAACTTAATTACTGTATTTCTGTCGCCAATTCGTATACAATCAAATAGTATTGAACCACTGAAAGGATCGTAGTATATTTATGAACACATTTTGGAAGTCGTTTCCTGACGTTGAACGTTCTTTAACGGAAACATGTGAATTAATTGAACAAACGTTGCATACACGCAACGAAGACATTGAAGAAGCCTTAGTAACTTTGGCTCGTTCTGGCGGCAAATTATTACGCCCCGCTTTTTTCTTTCTTTTTGCTCAACTGGGTGATGAAGAAAAACAAGAGAAACAACAACTATTAAAAATAGCTGCATCTTTGGAAATCCTACATATGGCTACGTTGATTCACGATGACATTATTGACGATTCTCCATTGCGCCGAGGCGCTGTGACTATTCAATCACAATATGGTAAAGACGTGGCTGTTTACACAGGTGATTTACTATTCACTGAATTCTTTACTTTGATTGCAGATGCCATGAATGGCTCTGAATTTATGAAAATCAATGCACAAGGAATGAAACGGTTATTACTTGGTGAACTCGATCAAATGAGTCATCGATTTGACCGCCGCATGTCGATTCCTGCTTATTTAAGAAGTGTCAACGGAAAAACAGCCGAACTTTTTTCACTAAGCTGTCTTGAAGGGGCCTATTTCGGTCATAGTTCAAAAGAAGTCCAACGTTTAGCTAAACGAATTGGCCGTCATATTGGCATTGCTTTTCAAGTCTATGACGATATTTTAGATTATACTGCCGACACGGAAACTTTGAAAAAGCCCGCTTTAGAAGACTTGTCACAAGGTGTTTATACGTTACCCCTTCTCTTCGCTTATCAAGCAGCACCTGACGTATTCAGCCCTTATTTGGATAAAGGACGCGCCATTACCTTAGAAGAGGCAGCTGAAGTTGCGGCGCTAGTAAATGACTATCATGGCGTTACAGAAGCACAAGCTTTTGCTAAAAAAGTAACCAACAAAGCAATCACTGATATTCAACAATTGCCTGATGGCACAGCAAAAGAAACCTTACTTTCCTTAACTGAGCTCTTATTACATCGTTCATTTTAAACGTTTTATGGAAGAATTGCCATTAATTGAAATAGAAAAACGACTGATTGTTTGCTTTAATCAACAACCAGTCGTTTTTTTATTCCTCGAAAGAACTAATGCCAC
Source organism: Enterococcus sp. HMSC078F03 (assembly GCF_001811595.1). Classification (NCBI taxonomy): domain Bacteria; kingdom Bacillati; phylum Bacillota; class Bacilli; order Lactobacillales; family Enterococcaceae; genus Enterococcus; species Enterococcus sp. HMSC078F03. Next base: position 100,995 of record NZ_KV805560.1, read on the forward strand.
GATCAATTCGGTAAAGTTTTTGATAATGCGCATTGGTTGCAAGTAATTCTTCTGGTGTACCACTCATCTCTAATTGGCCATCTTCAATAAAGATCACTTGATCCATCAAAGTTACGCCTTGCAAATGGTGGGTAATCCAGATGACGGTTTTATCTTTTAATGCCTCAAAAAAGGTTTCCAGCAATTGCTGTTCTGTAATTGGATCTAAACCAGTAGTTGGTTCGTCTAATAACACAATCGGTGTATCTTGCAAAAGAATCCGCGCTAGTGCCAAGCGATGTCGTTCGCCACCAGAAAAACGCAAACCTGCTTCATCCACCATTGTTTGTAAACCTTCTGGTAATTGGGCAACCATTTCTTTTAAGCCAACTTTTTCTAAAACCGCCCAAACTTCTGCTTCGCTCGCTTCTTCTCTACCAATCCGAATATTATTTAAAATGGTTGTTCGAAATAGGTACGGTGCTTGGTGCATAACCCCAATATATTCAGTCATCGTCTCTCCAAATGCCTCAGTTGGGATGTTTCCTAAAAGGATTTCTCCCGAAGTAGGCCGTAAATCACCACGAATGAGCGAAGCCAACGTACTCTTTCCGGAACCACTGCGCCCTAAAATCGCTAATTTTTGTTTTTCAGGAATTGTTAACGATAAGTCATTTAATACCTTTTTCTCTTGATTTTCATATGCAAAAGACAAATGTTCTATCGATAAACTGGTACCATTTGGCTGAACAGGCGCTTCTGTTGAGTCATCTTCCCCTTCAGGAAGCTCATTAAAACGACGAATGGAATCCTTATAAATCGTTGTTTCCTGTGCTGCAGCAGGTAGCGGAGCAAAGGCATCAATTAACGGAAAAACGGTTAAAACAAAGGCACCAATCCAATTGGCTGCGCCCCCATGATTACCTGGAAACCGTACACTAGTCCAAGCTAAGACAGCAATCGCAATCACGCCAAACAGAAGTTGTAAAACAAAGTCTCGGCCACGGTTAAATTGCTTCATTTTTTCATCCAATGCACGAACGTTTGCTTCATCTGTCTCATAACGAGCAACGAATTCAGAGCCTCGTTGACTAAATACCCAATCAGACACACCTAGAATATTGTCGGTTAGTGTTTGATATAACTCATTTTTGGCATATTTATGTTTTTCTTGACGCGCACCATTCACTAGAACTGAAACAAGTGGCAATAGAAAAACAACCACTCCTAACATCAGTAACATACATAAAGCAAACCACCAAGAAAAGAAACCTAATGCAATCACTAAAAAGATATACAAAATCCAAGCAATAACGGTTGGGAAAATCGTTCGTAAATACAAGTTTTGGATATGATTAATATCCTCTGAAAGCAAACCTAAGATATCCCCAGTGCGATATTTTGTCTTAAAGAAAATCGCATCTTTTTCTAGCACATTATAAAGTTTTAAGCGCAGATCAGAGGTCATTTTTAACACCCAGTTATGACTCGTTAGACGCTCCACATAACGAAAAACAGGACGGCCAATCCCAAATGCTCTTGTTAAAACAATGGGAATATAAATTAATAAAATATTCTCTGGTAAGGAAGCCGCACGACTGATTAAGTAACCAGAAGTAAACATTAATGCCCCTGCGCTAAAGAACGTCAAGAAGCCTAAAAGTAAGGCAAAATACAAGGTTTTTTTATAGCGTTTTAAGAAAGGACGAACCCATTGATCGTTTTTCCAAACGTCTTTCGTTGTCGGCTGTTTTTCCATCATTGGCGTCCTCCTCTCATTTGCTTCATTAATTGAACATAGTAGCCATCTTTTTCAATCAACTCTGCTAGCGTTCCTTGTTCCACTAATTGACCTTTTTCCATCACTAAAATGTAATCCATTTCTTCCATCCAATGCAGACGATGTGTCGCAAAGAAGACAAGATGATTGTTCATTAATGGCAACATGCGCTCTTTCATTTCAACTTCTGTTTCAATATCCAAATGCGCTGTCGGCTCATCAAACAGCAAGACGTGGCGTTTTTGATCAACAAAGGCGCGGGCCAACGCTACTCGTTGCGCTTGTCCCCCACTTAACATTCGACCGCTTTCCCCAATCAAGGTATGAATTCCTTCGGGAAGATCTTTAACCAGCTCGTCTAAGCCAACTAACTGAATCGCTTGCTGAATCGCCTCATCTGTTGCTTCAGGTGTATAAAAGCGAATATTGTTTGCCAAAGTATCCTGGAAAATATATGGCGCTTGCGGAATATAAAGGATTTGCTTTTGCCAGTCTTTTTGTAAAAAATGTGGAATCGTTTGGCCATTTATTGCCAATTGACTCGTTTCTTCTGTTGGTAATAAAAAGCCACTTAATAAATTAATTAACGTTGACTTACCAGAACCACTCGCCCCGATAATTCCAATCTTTTTACGACCATCAACAGAGAATTGCAACGATTGAATTGCTTCTTGCGTTGCATCTTCATAGGAAAAATTTAACGCTGTGACTGACAACTGACTTTCTTGATGCCAATCATCTAACGTGAGCACATCGGTCTGTTCTGCTTCTGGCAATGCTAATACCGATTGGATCGCTTGAAAAGAGTTTTTTCCATCTAAGGTTGCGTGATAATCACTTGAAAAATCACGAATCGGTAAAAAGAACTCGGGTGCTAAAATTAAAGTAACCAAGGCAGGAAATAATAAAATCGTGCCGTTTAATAAACTTAATCCAAGGAAAACTGCCACAACAGCTACCGATAATGTCGTAAAAAAGTCTAACGCAAAAGTTGATAAAATAGCAATTTTCAACGTACTCATGGTCGCTTTTCTGAATCGTTCACTTGTATGGTAAATACTCCCAGCATATTTTTTACTCAACCCAAACAGTTTAAGCGTGTCAATTCCTCGCAAGGAATCAATAAAATGATTGGAAAGCATTTGAAACGCAGCATATTGCTTGTCCGCTTTACTTTGTGCTGCATAACCTAACACAATCATAAAAATAATAATAATCGGAAAAACAATCAGCAATGTTACGCCTGAACGAATATCTTGTGTAAAAACAAAGGCCAAAATAATCCAAGGAATAATCATCATATTCATCATTTTTGTCAAAATCAATTGTAAATAATTTTCGGTTTGACTGATGCCTTCTAAAGCCATGGTAACCATATTTCCAGTCCCATTTTTTTGAACAACATTTGGCCCCAAACGGAAAATTTTGGTTAACAATTGTTCGCGTAATTCTTTTGAGCGTTCATAACTAAATGTATCGAGCATTCTCTCACGAAAATACGTAATAACATGTCGACCAAGATAAAAAATAAAAAAGAGTAAAATACTCTGTAGTTGTTGGTTAAGATGCCCGCCACTCCAAAGGCCGACAATGGCTTTTGAAAGAAAAAAAGCTTGCCCAATTATAAAGACTGCTTGCAGGAAAGAAAAACCTGCAAGCAAGACAAGAATTTTTTTGATTTTAGGCATCTGTAAGATGTCTTTATCAATCATAGTTTTAATACCCCTCTGGTACGGCTGTCTGTGAAATACGTTTTCTGAAAATATAATAGGACCAAGCAGTATAAGCTAAGACGAATGGTAAAATGCTTAAAGAAATCCACGTCATAATTTTTAGTGTATATGGTGTACTTGTTGCATCTTTAATCAACAAATCAAAACCTTCACTACCAATCATAACACGTGGGAACAAGCCACTGAACAAGAGAGCAACTAGTACAACTAATGTTAAACCACTCGCTAGAAAAGCTAACATCTCTTTGCGTTTAAACACCCCAACATTGGCAATGACCGTTAAGACCACAATTGCTAACGTTAAAATTAAAGTGACCGCAAAGTTCTTTTCATAAAAGTCCGTTTTGAAGTACATCAACACTGCAAAAACAACTAAACCGACATATAAAACGCCGTATAAGATTTCTGCATAATTTCGAGCACGTTCGCGAATTGGGCCTTCTGTTTTTAAAGCAATATAGTTCATGCCGTGTAAGTAGCAAAGTAATGTTAAGGCTACTCCACCAACAATTGAAAACAGATTAAAATAATCCGTAAATTGCGCATGCATATTGCCGTTTGCATCTAAAGGCATTCCTTGGACTAAGCTGATAAACAAAATACCAAAGAAGAACGGTACAAGGAAACTACCAATTGATAGCGTCCAGTTCCACATCCGACGACGTTTACCTTCCGGCATTTTGTGGCGGAATTCAAAGGAAACTCCGCGAATAATTAAGCCAAATAAAATCGTAAATAGAATTAAATAGTAGCCACTAAATAATGAAGCATACCAATATGGGAAAGAGGCAAACATTGCGCCGCCCGCTGTTAATAGCCAAACTTCATTTCCATCCCAAACAGGTCCAATTGTTGCAACGACTTGATCTTTTTCGTCGTCATTGTGTGCCAACGTTTGAACGGCCATTCCAACACCAAAGTCAAATCCTTCTAAGAAGAAGAAACCTGAGAACAAGACGCCGATAAGGACAAACCATAATAATTGTAGTGTACTCATTCGCCAAATACCCCCTTATCAAATGGATCCAACGCTGGTTCATTTTCTTTCGCTAATTTTTTCGCTTCATAGTCTGGTCCTTTACGTAATTCTAAAATAACCAAGTAAACCATGACACTACCTAAACCAGCAAATAATAAGAAATAAATGACATTTGACGTAATTAATGAAGCAACCGATACATTTGGTGAAACACTTTGTTCAATCGTAAATAGTCCATAGACAGTCCACGGATAACGACCTAATTCAGTGACTAACCAACCTGTTGTATTCGCAAGGAATGGCGCGAACGTACATAAAGCAACAATCCACAGCATCCATTTCTTCTCGTACAGAGATGGTTTTTTCTTCCTTGTAAAGAATAGTCCTAAGGCAGCAACCAATAACATTAAGGCACCAAAACCAGCCATGATACGGAAGCTCCAGAATAAAGTGTTAACTGGTGGATAATAATTTTTATCATCCCCATATTTTTCTACCAAACGCTTGTTGACTGTATCCATTCCATCAACCGAACCTGATAATTTGTTATACGATAAAATACTTAGCATATATGGAATATCGATACCAAAAACTTGTTTATGTTCTCGTTCATCTGCCCAAGCAATCAATGTCCAAGCAGCAGGATCATCAGAGTCTTCATAGGCCCCCTCCATCGCCGCAAATTTCATTGGTTGTCCTTCAATTAGAGCTTTCATTTGCAAGTCGCCAGCTAATAAAACGCCGATTGAACCGAACAAAGTAACCCATAAGCCAATGCGCATAGATGCTTTGTGGAATGAAATATCCCGTTTTTTCAACAATTGGAAAGCAGCCATACCAGCTACTGCCATGCCGCCCAATGTAAAGGCGCCCATGATAACGTGTGAAAATTCATACCAAACTTTTGGATTGCTGATGACAGCTACAAAGTCCACCATTTCAGCACGGCCATTATTGATGACATAACCTACTGGATGTTGCATAAAACTATTGGCAACTAAAATCCAGAAAGCAGACATCATTGAACCGAATACGACTAACCAGATAAAGGTTACGTGAACTTTCGGATTCATTTTATCCCAAGTAAAGATCCACAAACCTAAGAATGTTGACTCTAAGAAGAAAGCTAAGAGCGCTTCTACCGCCAACGGTGCACCAAAAATATCTCCGACGAATCGAGAGTAATCAGACCAGTTCATCCCAAACTGAAATTCTTGAATAATCCCGGTTACAACCCCAACAGCGAAGCTTAATAGGAATATATTTCCCCAAAACTTGGCCATTTTACGATAACGTTCCTCTTTTTTCACAACGTACATTGTTTCCATAATTGCTACAACAAGTGCTAATCCTATTGAAAACGGTACGAAGAAAAAGTGGAAAACTGTTGTCATCGCAAATTGGATTCTCGCCAATGTTACAATATCAAACATATTATTTCCTCCCTGATTTGCCTCCACACAAAGAAACAAGCTTACCTGAATTGTTCATTTCCATTAGCGATGACTCCTTTTATCTACGAAACTAAAAGAAAATTCAAGTGAACTTTTCCAAAAAGTGTGAAAATGCATGTAATATAGAATAATTCCAATCTAAGTATACAACTTTCTGATGCAGAAACCAAACAATACAGAAGCATTTCTCACAATTTTTTTAGGTGCTACCAAGATTTCTTCCCTTTCTTCTATCAATAAAAAAAGCCCTTCCTAAAAAAAGGAAGAACTAATCTCAATCTATCAACATTTTGACTTATCACTTGATTAGTTTTCGAAAATTGAAGCAGCTCGTCTTTGATGATAAAAATTCTAATCTTGTGATGAAAATTACGGATTGCTTGAGGTGATAGTTTGTTTTTTAACAACATGACTCTAAAACAGGCAGCTCATCCGCTCTGAAATCTGGCAGGTTTTGGTACCATTCTAAACAACATGACTCTAAAACCTCGGAGAATTATTTTTTCTCCATGATTCCGTAGTCGCATCACTTATCCATAGCTAGATTTCAGTTTAGAAGGTCTGATTTTTTTCTTCACGTTTATTATACCAAACTTTCTCCTTCTTGGCGGAAAAACCCACCATTTTTCAATGGTGGGTTTTCTTTATTTAGTAGCTGTAACAGCGAGCCAGATTTCACTGTACTTAGCTTCTGCTGGTCCTTGATATTGCGTAAACGAAATTTCTGGTGCTGCAACGACTTGGTAACCAGATGAAGGCAACCATTCAGAGAATATCCTTGCCCAGGTTTCTTGTAATGTTTGTGGGAAAGGACCTTCATTAGGAAAAACCGCCCATGTATGAGCAGGTACGCTTAGTTGCTCCAAATCTTCATAGATATTTTCTTGCAAAGTGGCAAAGCCAATCATGTGTGTCATTTCTCCACCTTCTGTTGTTCGTCCCTCTTGAAAGTCAAAAGAAGCATTTACTACTTGATGAGGATATACATCATCAAATGTATGCATTTCCGCTCGTTGTTGTGGTGTAATGCGCTGTGCTAATTCCATGATTGCTTGATTTTCCCCTTGATACTGCAAGGGAACCTTCTGACTAACTCCGACTATTTGAAACGCTGGTTTTTCAATCAATTTAACATCCATTGATTGTCCTCCTTTAATATCAATATAGAAAGAGAATTTAGGGAACGTTTTTTGGATTTGTGTTTTCATTACTTCAGAAGGGGCTTGTCCTGACCAATCGCGAAAGGCTCTTGAGAATCCTTCAATACTTTGATAACCATATTTAAAAGCTACATCTGTCACTTTTTCACCAGCAAGTAATGCTAAATTTGCTTCCGCCAAACGTCTCTTTTTAATATACTCAGCCAGACTCATCCCCGCAATAAACGAAAAAGTTCGTTTAAAATGGTAAACAGAAATCCCTGTCTTTTTCGCCAATTCATCGAAGGATACTTCTTCCGTTAAATGTTCTTCAATATAATCCATTGCTTGATTTAAATTTGCGAGCATCCGTGTCCCTCTCTTTCTATTTGAAAGTTTACTAAAGACCAACAAGGATGACTTGATTATTTAGAGCCAACATTCGTCAAATCGCTACTCTTGGTTCATAGCGGCTTTTAAGGCCTGTGCTAAAGCACTTTCTTCTGGTTCGTCTGGTTGTGAATATTTTTTCATCAAACGACGTTCTTCATGTTTAGTCATTTTTTGTTTTCGTTCTTTTTTATCGGGAATTTTTTCAGTAATCGAACAGAATTTACATTTGAAAGAACGACCATTTTTTCCTTCTATGATGACCATTTTTTTATGGCATTGTGGGCAACGGTGATTGGATACTTTAGGATCTTTTCGCCGACGATAAGAACATTCTTGGTTTGTACAAACGTAAATCTTCCCATCTTTTGTATTTTTTTCCCGTAAGTTTGAGCCACAATCTGGACATTTTTTTTGCGTAATGGAAAAATCTTGATATTTTTTCTCGCTTTGTTTAATTTCACGGACTAATTTTTTCGTATCCTCTTCAATATCCTTTAAGAAAAGTTGACTCTTTTGTTGACCCGAAGCGATTGCTTCGAGCGATTTTTCCCATTTTTCCGTTAGTTCAGGTGTCACAAGTGATGGATTCACCAAGTCTAATAGTTGCTTTCCTTTGGCAGAGACACTTAAACCGCTATTGGTTCGTTCCATCAATTCTGATTTAATCAGTTTTTCAATGATTTCAGCTCGCGTTGCCGGTGTGCCTAAACTGTGTTTCTCCATTTTTCCTAACAACGTTCCTTCGGTTAATGGTTTTGGCGGCGACGTTAATTCTTTGTTAATGGTAAAGTTTGGCGCAACGGTCATGCCTTTTTGCCATTGGACAATGGACAGCGGCTGTTCGGCTGTTGTTTTCCAGCCAGCAACAACTACTTTATTTTGATGAAAGACAAATGTTTCTTTTCCAAAAGCGACTGTAACTTTTGTTTGTTTGGTTTGATTTGGCTCAGCAAACAAACCTAAGAATCGTTGAACAATCATTTGATAGATTTTTTGTTCATCATTACTTAGCTTTTCATAACGAGGACGTTGTTCAGTTGGAATCAACCCATGGTGATCTGTGACTTTTGCATTTTGGAAAACTTTTTGTTGTTTAACAACGGCCCCATTTTTAAGGTAGCCTTTCACTTCTGGTGAAAAATCAGCAATGGCTTGAAGTCGTTCTTTCATCGTTCCTTTCATATCCGTCGTTAGATATTTGCTGTCAGTTCGAGGATAGGAAACAATTTTATGGGTTTCGTATAAACTTTGCACAAGAGACAACGTTTTCTTTGCAGAAAATTGGAATCGCTGATTGGCTTCACGCTGGATTTCGGTTAAATCATATGGTAACGGCGCATTTTCTGTTTTAACTTTTTCTTGGATATCGGTAACTAAGCCCTTTTGTTTTGAGAGTTCTTTGACTAATTGTTCTGCTTCCTGCCGTTCTTTTAAAGCGTATGGATTTTTTTGGGTCATCTTTGCTTTTTCTGATTCAACAGATAACGAGATAGTAAAATAAGTTTGAGGCTTAAATTGTTCAATCGTTTTTTCTTGTTGGCGTACCATTGCTAAAGTTGGTGTTTGAACACGACCTGCGGATAAGTTATCTTGATATTTCACTGTCAACGCCCGTGTGACGTTTAGCCCAACTAACCAGTCAGCTTTTGCGCGCGCCAAGGCAGAGTAATACAAATTATCGTAGTCTTTCGCTGGGCGAATTTTCTTAAACCCGTCTTTAATGGCTTTGTCTGTTTGAGATGAAATCCATAAGCGTTTGACTGGTTTGTTAAAACGGACATATTCTAAAATCCAGCGGGCCACTAATTCACCTTCACGACCAGCATCGGTGGCAATCACGGCTTCAGAAACATCTTTACGATTGGCTAATTGTTTAATCGCTTTTAATTGATGTCCCGTTTTCGGTAACGGTTTAATCCCTAAATTCTTAGGAATCATCGGTAAAGTTTCCATTTGCCACGTTTGCCATTCTTTGTTTAAATCTTCTGGCATTTTTAGTCCTAAGAGATGGCCTAAAGCCCAGGTGACAATCACGTTGGGTCCTTCATAATAATTCTTATTTTTTTGATTTGCTCCTAAAACGCGGCTTAAATCTTTTGCTACGCTAGGTTTTTCGGCAATAATTAATTGTTTTGCAACCACTAGTTTCGCTCCTTTTTGAGTGCTATCTTTTCGTATTATACCAAATATTAGCTCGATTTTCTCTAAATTCCGAGAATAGAAAAAGAGTTTAAAGAAAATTCCCTGAGGTTTTTCTTTAAACTCATGCGTTTCAAATAACTTTCCGTTTGCAGAATTTTGTTTTGCCAAAATGATTGGATATTGTGGTAAACTCAGCTTTATTTTCAAAAGTAACTGCATGATGATTTTCTAGTAATGCTAAACCGAAGTATTGTTGTAAATCTTCATCGCATTCTTCACACCAGCGTTCTTCCCCATCATTCCAGAAAGCCGTTAAATAATTAGGCTTTGTGTTGACGTATGTATAATTCTGAGAAAGTTTTTGCCAAACTTCCACATAATATGTCTCTGCATCGGTCAAGTTATCGAAGGTTTTTTCTTGAACAATGTCCTCTTGCCAATCATCAAAAAACCACCAAGGTTCATTGTCGCCATACATTGTAATTACTTGATACATTGAACCGCTCCTTTTTTTGCTACTGTAGGTATCATAGTCACTTTCTGAAAAAGTTGCAAGGATTTGGTTTCGGACTGAGAAATTTTTGAAATTTATTTTATCCTGCCACTTCTAAAGAAGCAATAAAATCTTCAATCATGCGACGATAACTTTCTTCTGGCGTGGCTTCTTCGCGTTGAAAATAACCTAAAAAACGTAAGGTAATATAACCATGGATTAAGCTACGTAATTCTCGACTTTTATGCAGTCGTTCTTCATTATTAAATGGATAAAAAGCTAAAAGTTGTAAGATAATTTGATTGGTTTCATGGATGCCTTCAATTAATTGTTGGTTTTGCGTTTTCGGCACACTGATAAGTAATTCATAGACTGCAGAATTTTCAAAAGCAAATTGTTGGTACGTTTCAGCATATATCCGAATTGCTTCTGCGCCACTCTTACCCACTAAGGCTCGTCGCAATGCATCATTTAATTCTTGAATTAACAAGTCCACTAGAGCATTTTTTACTTCAGCAATATTTTTAAAGTGATTATAGAGTGAAGGATACTTGATGCCTAAATCAACGGCTAAATTTTGAAAGGTTAATTGTTGAACGCCCAATTCTTCCGCTAGGTTGCGGGCACTTTCAAGGATTTTGGCTTTCGTTAAATTCCGTTTTTTTGCCATCTTTCTGACGCCTCCAATTCTTAAATTTTGGACAAGTATTAGTTTATCATATCTATTGACTATTTTTAAACTATAAATTATAGTTTATAATAATAATTTGTAAACATCATTTTTGAAAGAAGGCTGTTTGGCATGCATATTACCAACCGTTCTCATTTGGCCGATCGTTATGGCAAACGAACCAGTGCAGAATTTTTATTACACGAACGTCCTATTTTATCTTTTCCTATTTCTTTAGCGGCCATTCCTAAAGAAGCCCGCTATTTATCCTGGGAATTAATTGATTATGACACGATTCCTCTAATCGGTTTCCCTTTTATTCATTGGTTAGCTGCCAATGTTCCTGTAACCAATGAGATTCCTGAAGACTTTAGTCGAACAGCACTCAAGCCTACCATTCAAGGAAAAAATAGTCTTGCTTCTCCTTTGGGGAAACAGATGATTCCTGCGCTTGCCACTGAAACGTTACCTGAGTTAACCGAACGTTATCTGGGGTTAAGTCCTCGCTCTGGTGTGCACACCTATACGTTATATGTATACGCTACAAAAAATCCACTAAATTTAAAAGAAGGCTTTTTTGCGAATGAATTGCATCAAGCATTGAATGATCAACGACTCGCCAAAGCCAAATTTGAATTTCTTTACTAGAAAGTGAGGAAATAGAATGTATGAATTAATTAAAAGTAAAATTTTCCGTCCAAGACAACCTTGGGAAAAAAATCTGCTTGTTTTATGGTTTGGCACATTTATGGCTGGTATTGGCTTTAGCTTAGTGATGCCATTCATGCCTCTTTACATCAACACATTAGGTACTTTTACCCACCAACAATTGAATTTTTGGAGCGGAATCACGTTCTCTTCCACTTTTTTAGTCACAACCATTGTTTCACCTTGGTGGGGCCGTTTAGCCGACCGAAAAGGACGCAAGTTAATGTTATTACGCGCTTCATTAGGGATGGCTATCGTCATTAGTTTAATGGGCGCAGTCACAAGTGTTTATCAATTGATTGGCTTACGCTTATTACAAGGTGTTTTTTCTGGTTATATCAGTAATGCGACTGCGTTAGTTGCTACAGGCACACCTAAGGAAAAAAGCGGCCAAGTGCTTGGTACTTTAGCCACTGGTTCTGTTACCGGCACGTTGCTTGGTCCTCTTTTGGGCGGTGTCACTGCGTCTATTTTCGGTTATCGGCCAACCTTTTTTATTACTGGTACGATTTTATTACTCGTTTTTGTTTTGAGTCTCATCTTTGTCCATGAAGAGTTTGTGCCAATTGAAAAAAATCAAGCCGCATCTGGGAAACAAATTTTAAAAAAACTAGAACATCCCCACGTGATTCTTGGAATGTTTATTACGACATTAATCATTCAAGCTTCCAATAATTCAATTAGTCCCATCATCAGTTTATATATTCAACAATTGTTGGGTGGTCACGGAAATGTCACCTTAATTAGCGGAGTCATTGCTTCTATTCCAGGGATTGCAACGTTAATAGCCGCCCCACGTTTCGGCCGGTTAGGCGATCGTATTGGCAGTGAACGCATCTTGACAATTGGTTTAATTTTAGCCATTTTCGTTTACCTACCAATGGCCTTTGTTCAAAATGTCTGGCAGCTTGCCATGCTTCGTTTCTTAGTTGGGATTTCCGATGCCTGTTTACTACCAGCTGTTCAAACGTTGATTACTCGTTATTCCCCAAGTGACGCTGCAGGTCGTATTTTCAGTTACAATCAATCTTTCCAAGCGACAGGAAATGTGATTGGTCCTATGATTGGTTCAAGCGTATCTGCCGCTTTCGGTTATCGTGGGGTCTTTATTTCCACTTCTTGTCTGGTTCTCATTAACCTTCTATGGGTTCGTCGAAGCACCGCCGAATTAAAAAAAGAGAAAAATGATGCCTGAGTTATACACAGAAAAGTTATCCACAATTTTAATTTTTAATTTTTCTCCTTTTTCTTATTTTAAAAAAATAGGTATATAAAATAAAAAAGAAAAGCGGATATTTACTGGTTTTATGACCAGCATATCCGCTTTTTTTTGGTTGACTTCATCCTTTTTGTTTCACAACTCGTGAAACTTTTTAGACGTATTGTAGTTCTTTTTCATCTTGGTAGGCGCGATCAATTAAGCCGCCCCCTAAGCATTCCATCCCATCATAAAAAACAACAGCTTGACCTGGAGTGACTGCGCGCGCTGGTTCCTTAAACGTAACGGTTGCTTTTGTGCCATCTTCAGATAAGGAAACATGCACTGGAATATCTGCTTGACGATAACGGAATTTAGCCGTACAGTCAAACTCTTTTGGCATTGGTGTATCAACAGTAAAATGAACCTCACTAGCTTCTAAATGTGTTGCATATAGTTTTTCATGGTGAAATCCTTGTCCCACATATAATGTATTGGTAGTTAAATCTTTCCCAATTACAAACCATGGTTCTTGTGTTTTACCGCCGCCACCAATTCCTAAGCCTTGGCGTTGACCGATAGTATAATACATCAGACCATCATGTTGTCCTTTGATTTCGCCATCTTCTGTCACCATGTTGCCTTTTTTAGCTGGTAAATAATTACTCAAAAATTCTTTGAAATTCTTTTCACCAATAAAACAAACGCCCGTTGAGTCTTTTTTCTTGGCTGTGGCTAATCCAGCACGTTCAGCAATTGCACGAACTTCTGATTTTTCCATGCCCCCCAATGGAAACATTGTTTTTGCTAATTGGGCTTGTGATAATTGGCTTAAAAAATAGGTTTGATCTTTATTATTATCAATTCCACGTAACATATGCACTACGCCATTTTCATCCGTTTCTACTTGCGCATAGTGGCCAGTTGCAACATAGTCAGCGCCTAGTTGCATAGCATAATCTAGGAATGCTTTAAATTTAATTTCTTTATTACACATGACATCTGGATTTGGTGTCCGTCCTAACCGATATTCTGCTAAAAAATATTCAAACACACGGTCCCAATATTCTTTTTCAAAATTGACCGAATAATACGGAATCCCAATTTGATCCGCTACTTTTGCGACATCTTTATAATCCTCAGTTGCGGTACAGACACCATTTTCGTCTGTATCATCCCAATTTTTCATAAAGATCCCAATTACATCATAGCCTTGCTCTTTTAAAAGCAACGCTGTGACAGATGAATCGACACCGCCACTCATGCCTACCACGACACGCGTTTTGCTGTTATCTGCCATTTTATCACCATCATTTCAATTAGATTCTGAAATCATCCACGATTTGAAGGTCGTAACTTTTCAGTGCTTTTCATTATACTATTTTTTTGAAATAAGTAAAGCAAGCCGGGCGTATAATGAGAAAATACTTGGAACAAAGGCACAGCGAACAAGCTATTGCTTTCAAATAAACAGAAAACCTGAAGGAACAAGCTACTTTCACTTGTTTCTTCAGGTTTCTCTAAATTATTCTACTTTCTCTAATACACCTCGACTAATTAAGCCATCCATTAAGAAAAAGTATTTTTCTTTACTCATTTCATGTTGTTCATTCTTGAAAATATTCATTGGTTTTAAACCATTTGCCGTTGTAATGGACATTTTCAACTCTTTTAGATCAGCAGTGATCGTAATTTTCAATTTGAAGCCTTCATTTCTCTGAGGCGTTGGATCTAAGGAACGAATCAATTGAAAGTTCCCTGATTTTGTTTCAGTAAAGCCGTTATCTTTTAATGTATAGCGTTTTGCACTAGGATGTACTTTGTAAAAAACTGTTGAGCCTTCAACAGCAGCCGTTGTTGTAAATGCCATGGGTTCCACCTCGTTATTTTCATTGTTATCTTCATTATAGCGAAAACCTGTAGCTGCCGCAATCAGATTATTTTTTCAATTGTTGAATCACTGCAACTAGTACTTCAGAAAAAGTCGCAATTTCTTCTGGTGTGTTCCCGTAGCCAAAACTAATCCGGATTGATTCTTTAATAGCTGAGGAATTTTCTCCATACATCGCTGTCAACACGTGCGAAGGATCCACAGTTCCCGCTGTACAAGCCGAGCCTGTTGAAATCGCAATACCTCTTAAGTCCAAATGCATTAAGAGCAAATCACTGGGAATTCCTTTTAAATGAAGATTTAAGACATGCGCTAAACGATTGGTTGGTTCACCATTAATTGAAAAATCAATATTGGCTTCTTCTAACGCTTTTAAAATAATCGTTTGAAAACTTTGATAAGCTGTTTTTCTTGCTTGCTTTTCTGTAGAAGTTAGTAATGAAACGGCAGTACCCATGCCAATAATTCCAGCTAAGTTTTCCGTGCCCGCACGTCGTTTTTCTTCTTGTTCCCCACCATGTAAAAGAGGTGGTAATTGGATTGCATCGCTTTTAAATAAAAAACCTACGCCTTTTGGACCATTGATTTTATGAGCGGAAATACTTAATAAGTCGATCCCTAATTCATGAGGTAAAATGACTTCACTTCCATAAGCTTGGACGGCATCTGTATGAAAAATCGCCGAATGATTTTTAAGAATTGCACCAACTTCAGCAATTGGTAATCGATTTCCAATTTCATTATTGCCATACATCATTGAAACCAAGATCGTTTCTTCGCGTAAAGACTTTTTGAATTGATCCATTGAAATCTGACCATTTTCATTCACAGGCAAGTAAGTCACTTCAAAGCCTAACGTTTCTAAGTATTCCATCGTTCGTAATACAGCGGGATGTTCAATTGCCGTAGTAATAATATGTTTTCCTTCCTTTTGACGAGAAAAAGCAACTGCCAAGATGGCTGTGTTATCCCCTTCTGTGCCACCACTATTAAAAATAATTTCGTGGGGTTTGGCTTGTAAGCTCTCGGCAATCGTTTGACGCACTTCTTCCAGAAGACCGTGTGCCTTTCGTCCAAACTGATGAATACTTGATGGATTGCCAAAAGTCGTTTGCATATTTTCAGTCATCGCTTGAATGACCGTTGGATGAAGCGGTGTTGTTGCCGCATGATCTAAATAAATGGGTTCCAAATGACTCGTCCCTTTCCTTATGTTCTGGCGTTATTCTAGCATAAAAAGCTTAAAACACAAAATCAGAATACTTTCTCTTCTATTTATAAAAGAGATAAGAAAAATAGGCCCAACACTATTAAAGTTGTTAGACCTATTTCTAGTTTAAGGAATCACTTATTCTCCTTTTGGTTCTAAACGGAATAATGGACTCATTGGTTTATTTTCATGAATACGAAGTAACGCTTCCCCCATTAACTCAGCGCAAGAAATAATATTCAAGGTTGCTGGTTGGCGGTCTGCTGTCGTATAAACAGAGTCAGTAATACTAATTTCCTTAATTGGCGCATTTTCTAAGGTTGCTTTTGCGCCTTCTGATAACAAACCATGCGAGGCGCAAGCATACACTTCTTGCGCACCATTTTTCATTAAAACTTCCGCCGCTGTGGCTAACGTTTGACCAGTATTCAAAATGTCATCAACAAGAATACATTTTTTCCCAGCGACATTCCCAATAACGTAACCTTCTTGACGCACCCCATCAATCTCTTCATGGTCTACAATTGCTAAGGTCGCATCTAAGTACTCCGATAAACTACGTGCGCGTTGAACGCCACTGTTTTTAGGCGAAACAATCACAATTTCTTCCCCTACTAATGCTTGTTGACGATAATAATGAGCAAACAAAGGCATTGTAAATAAATTATCTACTGGGATATCAAAAAATCCTTGGACTTGAACAGTATGCAAGTCTAATGTTAACAAACGTGTTGCGCCTGCCTCTACTAACATATTAGCAACTAATTTCGCAGTAATGGGTTCTCTTGGTTTCGCTGTGCGGTCTTGGCGAGCATAACCATAGTAAGGCAAAATAACATTAATTGTTTTTGCGCTAGCACGTTTTAATGCATCAATTAAAATAAGCAATTCCATCAAATGATCATTTACAGGGGCATTCGTTGCTTGGATGATGTAGACATGATCGCCACGAATACTTTCTTCAATATTAATTTGAATTTCGCCATCACTAAATTGGCGCACGGTGCTTTTTCCTAATTCTGTTCCTACTGATGCTGCGATTTTTTCAGCAAGTGGTCGATTTGCATTTAAACTGAAGATGCGTAAGGTGTCATCTTGATAGTTTTCGGTCATGATATCCTCCGTCAATATAAAATAATAGTCGTTTTCATTCATATTCTACCATTTTTTGTCATAAAAATCATGGGATCCTCCTTAATTTATTGAAAGAAACGGTTTTCTTTGTGAAAAAAGCGCTTGTATTTAGGTGCGCCTAAAAATTATTTGCATTTTCTTAAACTATCCCTTATACTGATTTTAAGGCAAACCTAAAAAGGAGGAATTTCATGAGAAAAAGCTTTAACTTAGCTGTTCAAGCGTTAACCGTTCAATATCAAGGACGGACCGCTTTAAATAATATCCACGTTACTATTCCCTCCGGTAAAATTACTGGAATTATCGGACCAAATGGTGCTGGAAAGTCAACATTTATTAAAGGGTTATTAGGCTTGATTAAAACAAAGGAACGTGATGTTTTGTTAAATAATCAAGCGATTGACCAACAAAAAACAACCATTGCCTATGTAGAACAACGTAGCGCCTTGGATCTTAGTTTCCCAATTAGCGTTTTTGAAACGGTCTTGCTAGGAACCTATCCAAACTTGGGACTATTAAAACGCCCAGGAAAGAAAGAAAAGCAAGCAGCCATGGCTGCATTAAAAATGGTGCAATTAGAAGACTATGCGCAACGCCAGATTGGCGAACTTTCTGGTGGCCAATTACAACGTGTGTTTATCGCCCGTGTTTTGGCCCAAGGTGCTGAGGTGATTTTTTTAGATGAACCTTTCGTCGGCATTGATATGTCTAGTGAAAAAGTGATTATGGATATTCTCAAATCATTAAAAAGTCAAGGTAAAATGATTATCATTGTTCACCATGATTTGCACAAAGTATCCCACTATTTTGATGAATTAATCGTTTTGAAAAACCGGCTAATTGCTGCGGGTCCTGTTGAACAAACGTTTACTGCAGAAACGCTCCAAGAAGCATACGGTGATTTGTTAGGTGATTTATTAATACAGGGGGTTGCAAAATGATTGCTGCATTTATTGATGGTTTATTCCGTTATCAATTTTTACAAAATGCCCTTTTGACGTCTGTAATTGTCGGACTCATTTCAGGGGTAATTGGTTCATTCATTATTTTACGTGGGATGTCTTTGATGGGTGATGCGATTTCCCATGCTGTTTTACCAGGGGTCGCTGTTTCTTATATGTTTGGTTTCAATTATATTTTTGGCGCTTCTATTTTTGGCTTACTAGCTGCATTATCGATCGGCTTTATTACCCAAAAAAGTCCACTAAAAAATGATACTGCCATTGGTGTTGTCTTTAGTTCTTTTTTTGCTTTAGGGATTATTTTTATCTCTTTTGCAAAAAGTTCCACCGATTTATATCATATTCTGTTTGGAAATGTATTAGCGGTCGCAGATACCGATATTTTAATTACTTGTGTCGTCGGCGTGATTGTTTTGATTTTTGTGGCATTGTTTTATAAAGAGTTGCAACTCACTTCTTTTGATCCCACAATGGCTCAGGCCTATGGTTTAAATATTCAATTTTTCCACTATGCATTGATGTTTTTACTAACATTAGTCGCTGTTTCTTCTTTGCAAACCGTCGGAACTATTTTAGT
The DNA here is from genome assembly GCF_001811595.1 of Enterococcus sp. HMSC078F03. Taxonomy (NCBI): domain Bacteria; kingdom Bacillati; phylum Bacillota; class Bacilli; order Lactobacillales; family Enterococcaceae; genus Enterococcus; species Enterococcus sp. HMSC078F03. The sequence continues at coordinate 119,437 of NZ_KV805560.1, forward strand.
CATTGCCATGCTGATTACGCCAGCGGCAACAGCTTATCTATTAACAAATCACTTACAGACAATGATTGGCTTAGCCTCTACTTTTGGGATTTTAAGTTCAGTGATTGGCCTATTCTTTAGTTATTCTTATAACTTAGCTTCTGGTGCGACGATTGTTTTAACCGCCGCCTTATTCTTTTTATTGGCTTTCTTTTTCTCACCAAAGAAAGGCCTAGTATTTGTAAACCGTCAGAAAGAAATGGAGGAATCAACGAATGAAAAAATTTAGTTTATTTTTTTTAACACTTTTAGCAGGGTTAACGTTAGCTGCTTGCGGGAATCAAGCCGCTGAAAAGAAAGAAAAATTAGCAATTGTGACAACGAACTCGATCTTATCCGATTTAGTGAAAAATGTTGGGCAAGACAAAATTGAGCTGCATAGTATTGTGCCAATTGGGACAGACCCTCACGAATATGAACCGTTACCAGAAGACATTGCGAAAGCTTCTGAAGCGGACATTTTATTCTTTAACGGCTTGAACTTAGAAACAGGCGGAAATGGCTGGTTTAACAAATTAATGAAAACGGCCAAAAAAGTTGAGAATAAAGATTACTTTTCTACAAGCAAAAATGTTACGCCACAATATTTAACAAGTGCCGGTCAAGAACAAACAGAAGATCCGCATGCTTGGTTAGACATTGAAAATGGCATTAAATATGTAGAAAACATTCGTGACGTGTTAGTAGAAAAAGATCCAAAAAATAAAGATTTCTATACAGAAAACGCAAAAAATTATACCGAAAAACTTAGCAAACTACATGAGGAAGCCAAAGCTAAATTTGCTGATATTCCTGATGATAAAAAATTATTAGTTACAAGTGAAGGTGCCTTTAAATATTTCTCCAAAGCTTATGATTTAAATGCCGCTTATATTTGGGAAATTAACACAGAAAGTCAAGGAACACCTGAACAAATGACCACGATTATTGATACCATTAAGAAATCAAAAGCACCTGTGTTATTTGTTGAAACAAGTGTCGATAAACGTAGTATGGAACGGGTCTCAAAAGAAGTGAAACGACCAATTTACGATACACTTTTCACAGACTCTCTTGCCAAAGAAGGAACAGAAGGCGATACGTACTACAGCATGATGAACTGGAATTTAACAAAAATCCATGATGGCTTAATGAGTAAATAAATAATAAAGAAGAAAGAACCAAGTTGACTCCCCCTCAACTTGGTTCTTTCTTCTTTATTTAACTAATTCCTCAATATCAATTACTCGATCCACAATTTCCTCATAAAAATCTGCTTCATGGGAAACCAGAAAAACCGTTCCTGGGTAAACGTGAATTGCTTCTTGTAAACTTTTTTTGGCCGCTTCATCAATATGATTGGTTGGCTCATCTAAAAATAACAAATTACTTGTTTGCATCATTAGTTCCGCTAGTTTTACTTTTGTTTGCTCACCACCACTTAACAGGGCTAACGACTGCATTGCTAACTTATCTGGTAAACCTGCTCTAGCCAAATGACTTCTTCGCTCTTTAATCGTTGTATCTGGAAAACGATCTGATAAATAGTCTAGCGGCGTTAACTGCTCATTAGGCCACGCCAAGTCTTGGGTAAAATAAGCAATTTTTGTATTCAGCGGATAATGAAATTCTCCATCTAATGAAGGAATCACTTTCGTCAACGTTTTAATTAATGTTGATTTGCCAATCCCATTAAAGCCTTTCAATGCGACTTTTTCACCGACATGAACCATTAAATCTAACGGTTCTAACAAAGGTTCCCGATAGCCGACAACTAACTTCTGGGTCGTTAGTGCTTGCGTTGCAACTAACCCTTGATAAGGAAATTCAATCGCTGGCTTAGTCAAGGAACCTGGCGGAGTCAATCGTTCCAACCGGTCCAATTGTTTTTGTCGACTTTTAGCCATCGTTGCTCGATTTCCAGCTTTGTATTTACGAATATAGGCTTCCATTTTTTCAATTTTTTCTTGTTGGGCCTGATACTGTTTCAAATAGGTTTGTTTATTCTGCTCTTTTTGTGCAAAAGATTTTTCTACATTTCCAGTATATTTGGTTAATTTGCCAAACTCAATGTCTGCGATGCAATTCGTCACTTCATTTAAAAATTGATAATCATGGGAGACTAATAGAAAGCTTCCTTCAAAATTATTCAGATAGCGAATAAGCCATTGAATATGTGTATCATCTAAATAGTTGGTGGGTTCATCTAAAAGTAACACATCAGGGGCCTCTAACAATAATTTTGCTAAAATCACTTTTGAACGTTGACCACCGCTTAGCTCCCCTAACTTTTTATCCAAACCAATTGCTTGTAGTCCTAACCCATTGGCTAAATCCTGAATAATCGTGTCGATTTGATAAAAATTACTTTCATCTAAATCTGTTTGTAATTTGCCTGCTTGTTCTAAAAGTTTTTCCGAAGCCGTTTGACTGTATTCTTCATAAAGTTTTGCCAGTTTCGCCTCTTTATCAAAAAGTTCTTGAAAGGCTTGTTTCAAAAAATCAACCATCGTTAGTGATTGTTCTACAGAAACGTGCTGATCCAAGTACCCAATCTTACAATTTTTTTGCCACTGAATCGTTCCTTCGTCTGGCAATACTTCCCCCGTTAAAATTTTAATTAAGGTGGATTTGCCGACCCCATTTTGGCCAGTTAAGCCTAAATGATCCCCTTTATTCACTTGCAATGAAGCCTCTTCATACAAGACCTTTTCGCCAAATCGATGCGTTAAATGTTCAATAGTTAAAATACTCATTTTCGTCACTTCTTTCTTGTTAACTGATTATTTTGGGACAACAAAAAAAGAACCACGTCTGCACGTCGTCCATCCTGACAGAAATCCCGACAACCGCTTGTACGTACACTCAAATAAGACTAGCTTTTCTAGTCAAAAAATGTGCTATCAAGCGATGAAGAAATTAATTGCTCGGCTCCACAACAGTGCTTCATCTGTTCTTAAACTATCGGGAGCTACTTTTCTTGTTAATTTATCAGTTAAAACAAAAAACATGTGAATCACCTTTCTTATGCTTGTATTCTACCATAGAATGACAAGAAAGCAAGCCACGTTAGTTTATAACGAAAGGAGCCCACAAACCATCATTTTGTCGGCTCCCTATCCCTATTATTCTGATAAATAGTTTAATGCATAGCGTACGTGGTACTCTGCTGCTAAAAGTAAGGCACGTTCATCAATATCAAATTGTTCATGATGGTGTCCAAAATGAGTAGCAGGATTTTCAGGGTTTCGTGAACCGACCCGTCCATAGATACCAGGAATTACCGCTAAGTAATCAGCAAAATCATCCGCCCCTAAACTTTTAGGATGATTGGTCACAACATTTTCAAAACCAACAATTTCACTGGCTACCTGCTGTGCACGGTTGGTTGCTTGTTCTTCATTAATTAATGGATTCGCTGCCGCATAAACAGAAAAATCAGCAATTTCTGTGCGATGAGACTGGGCAATTTCATGGGCAATTTCTTCGACTCGTTGTAAAACAAATTGGCGCGTTTCCTGACTAAGTGTTCGAACAGTGCCTTCAATGGTTGCATGGTTTGCTACAATATTATAGCGTGTTCCTGCTTGTAAAACGCCAATTCCTACTACGACAGAATCTAAAGGATCAATCTCGCGCGCTACAATTTTTTGTAATTCCACAACGATACTGGCCGCTGCTAAAACAGCATCCCGGCCATTCTGTGGTTGGGCGACGTGACTACTTTGACCACTGACTTCAATTTTAAAAATATCACAAGAGGCGTTGGTAGCACCTTTGGTAGCAACTAATTTTCCGACTGGCACACTGGAATCTAAATGAATCCCAAACACTTGGTCGATTGCTTCTAAATAATTTCCTTCCACAAATTGTCGAGCGCCTGCACCAATTTCTTCCGCTGGCTGGAAGGCCAGTTTAACCGTTCCTGAAAAGGTATCCTGATGTTTTTTGAGCACTTTAGCTGCACCTAGCAATGCTGCCGCATGACCATCGTGTCCACAAGCATGATTGAGTCCTGGATTTTTAGAAGCATAGGCAGCGCCTGTTGCATCTGGCAATTCCAACGCATCAATATCTGCACGTAACAAAATCGTTTTGCCAGCGCCAAGACCTCCTTCAATGGTTGCTAAAACACCCGTTTCCCCTACTTCTACAAAAGGAATAGCTAAGGCTAGTAGTTCTTCTTTAATGCGCTTAATCGTTTCATATTCTTTTAAACTTGCTTCAGGGTATTGATGAAAATGACGTCTTAAATGGATTATCCATTCCTTTTCCGTAGCAATAGCTTCTTGGATTGTTTGAATCGTTGTTGTACTCATTATAAATGCCTCCTTTATTTTTTACCAAATGTTTCCCAGGCTGGAACATTGGCGCCTTTTGATGTTTCTGCAATGACCTTTTTCGTTTCTTCTTGTTGATATTCTTCTACAACTTTTTGATAAAGTTTATTCTCTTGATCTTCTTCTCGAGCCACGACAATGTTCACATAAGGTTTCGCTTTTTCGTTTACCGGTTCTAAGAAAATAGCATCTTTATCTGGTGTATACCCAGCATCGACAGCCATGCCGCTATTAATCACTGAAGCATCGACATCTTGTAAAGCACGCGCTGTTTGCGTAGCATCTAATTCAGTTATTTTCAATTGGCGTTTATTTTCAGTAATATCACTGACAGTCGGTAGTTGCTGTTTCGCAGGATCAACTTTTATCAGTCCCGCAGTTTGTAATAAAATTAACGCCCGCCCGCCATTCGTTGGGTCATTAGGAATAGCAATTTCTCCGCCGTCTTTAATTTTCGTGATATCTTTCAATTTATTAGCGTAAATTCCCAATGGTGCATTGACTGTATTGCCAATTGATACTAATTTCGTCCCATGCTCTTTATTGTAATTGTCTAAAAAGATTTGATGCTGAAAGGCATTTAAATCAATTTCTTTTTCTGCTAATGCTGCATTTGGTTGCGTATAGTCTGTAAATTCTACCAATTGTAGATCAATATTTTTCTTTTTCAAACGGTCTTTGACCGATTCCCATTCATCATTTTTTGTTCCTACAACCCCTAGTTTAACGGTTTCTGTCTTAGTATCCTTCGCAGACCCCGATGCACAACCTGCAATCGTAAAAGCTAATACCCCAATAAGTCCAATTAATTTACTCAATTTTTTCATTTGTCATTTCTCCTTTTTCTAATGTGATGTTTTTTTGATTAATTGATTACTAATGGCTTGACTGATAAATACCATAATTAAAATAATTAACGTGGCCATAAATGTCACATCGGTTTGAAACCGATTGTAGCCTCGAGTAATCGCTAAGTTGCCCAGACCACCTGCCCCAATAGCTCCTGCCATGGCTGTTAATCCAATTAAATTAATAATTGTCACTGCTGAAACACGAATAATACTTGGTAACCCTTCAATTAGATAAACCCGAAAAATAATCCCTAAGGGACTCGTCCCCATAGCTTCTGCCGCTTCGATAACGCCAGGATCCACTTCTAATAACGCATTTTCAATTTGGCGCGCGAAGAACGGGATTACGCCAATAACTAATGGGACTAACGCTGCGGTTGTACCAATTGTTGTTCCTGCCAAAATTCGTGTTAATGGTTGAATCAGTGCGAGCATAATGATGAAAGGAATAGAACGGCAAACATTAATAATTTTTTCTAAGATACTATACAGGGGTGGATTTTTCAAAACACCACTGGGGCCAGTACTGACAAGCACGACACCCAATAAGACTCCTAACACGCCAGCAATCAATGCTGTCCAAAAAACCATGTATACTGTTTCCCATGTACTTTGAAGAAATTCTTGTTTTAATTGGACAACATTCGGAAAATATTTCTCAAATAATTGATACATTCTCAGTTCACTCCTTTTTTAAATCACCTGTAAATTCTTCTTTTGCTTCGTTTGCTGATAGGTTTTCAAAACATTGGTTCGCACGCCTTGTTTCGCTAAATAAGTAAGGGCTTGTTGACGCTGGGCCTCATCACCAGAAAGCACCACAATTAAATGGCCAATAGGAACGTTTTGAACAATTTCGACATTGCCATAAAGGATATTTGTATATACCTGATATTGGCTATACAATTGTGCAATTAATGGCTCGTTCGTTTGATCTCCCACATAAGAAAATTCAATTAATTCTTGATTTTTATCTAAATCAGCTAATTTAGGATGTTCAAGAATCGTGGTTAATGCTTGGTCAATATGAGTTGCTGTCCGAATAAAATCTTTGGTTAAAGGTTGTTGGGGTTGACTAAAAATCGAAACAATATCGTTTGATTCGACAACGCAGCCATTTTCCATCACCGCAACTTTATTACAAATTTCTTTAACCACTTGCATTTCATGGGTGATTAAGACAATCGTCAAGTTCAGTTCTTGATTTAACTTTTTTAACAAAGCTAAAATCTGTCCTGTTGTTTTTGGATCTAACGCACTCGTCGCTTCATCACAAAGTAAAATTTCAGGATCATTTGCTAAAGCGCGGGCAATCGCAACCCGCTGTTTTTGCCCTCCTGATAGTTGACTGGGGTAAGCGTCCCGTTTTTCACTTAGTCCAACTAGCTCTAATAAGTGGCTGATTTTTTGACGCCGCTCAGTTTTACTTAGCCCAGAATATTTTAATGAAAAATCGATATTACTAAATATGGTCCGCTCTTTCATCAAATTAAAATGTTGAAAAATCATTCCAATCTTTTTTCGTTGTTGTCGTAATTCCTTTTTAGAAAAAGTTAAAATATTTTCTTTGTTAATAATAACGGTGCCCGCTGTTGGTCGTTGCAATAAATTAATTACCCGTACTAACGTACTTTTTCCAGCACCGGAATACCCAACGATTCCGTAGATATCCCCTTTATCAATTGTCAAAGAAACATCTTGGACAGCCTGAATTTCTTGTTTTTTTTGTTGAAATGTCACACTGATATTTTTTAGTTCAATCATTCTTTATCCCCCTTCATTCTTACCAACCTGCATTTTTTCACAAAAAAGAAAAAAGCATCCTCAACGACACAACTCAAGTTGTATCGTTGAGGACGCTTTTTTGCGTGTTACCACCTCATGTTCAGAATTTGCTCACACAAATTCCCTTTTCAAGTACGGAACAATATGTTCGATACCCTAGCTCGATAACGGGAGCCCCCGTCGCCGCCTTGTGTTTAACACTCGGAGCGCTTGCTCAATAGCCATTTTCCAAAACGTCTTTGTCACCTATTCTCAGCTACCTAGGCTCTCTGTTAGACAAATAAAGTCTTGTACTTACTATATCACTGCTTTTTTATTTCTATTCATTCTAAACTGATTTTCGTTTATTTTCAAAATCAAACAGACTAGTGTTAATGTTCTCTTCGAACATCTTGTACTGTTCATCACTTACAAAGGCCATACTGCGTCGAGTAACCGCAGACATCATCTACTCTGTCGCTTCGCGCCAGTCGTAGTGCTCAACAGGATTTGACTGTGACGAGAATCACAGCCTTGGCGAGAATCGTAGGAACACTTTCGTGCAAATGACACAACTTGCCCTTCGGTCACCTTGTACTGTTCATCATCTACTCTGTCGCTTCGCGCCAGTCGTAG
>NZ_KV805560.1:127145-188526 GCF_001811595.1 Enterococcus sp. HMSC078F03
TCATCTACTCTGTCGCTTCGCGCCAGTCGTAGTGATTCACAGCAAAAAGCCCTTCACTAGCATTTTGCTAGTAAAGGGCGAATGATTCGCGGTACCACCTTTTTTCGAAATATAACTGATTCTTTATATCTCATCTCTTATCCAAGTCTTTATTAACTTGGTGCACATGGTAACGGGTGCTTAGCCGAAATTGCTTACTTATCAGCAATTTATTCTCAGAGGCCATCTTCAACTTTTCTGAACCTTGTCCCTTTTCACCAATCAGGACTCTCTTTTGAAGGTCATCAAAATTTACTCTTCTCTTCAACGAATGAATAGTTATCTGTGATGTTGATTTACACTTTACTAGAGAAAAAAGAGATTGTCAACAGTTTTTCTTAGAAAAAAATCATTTTTCTTTTTTTACGAAAGAGCAATTGACAAACTTTCATCTATACGTTATTCTATTTCTTGTGCACGAGATTTGTACGATTTTTCAAAAGGAACTTTGGCGATTACTCGTCGCAGTTTAGCCTTTGAAAGTGCCGCCTTAGCTCAGTTGGTAGAGCACCACCATGGTAAGGTGGGGGTCGCCGGTTCAAGCCCGGCAGGTGGCTTTTTGGTAAAATCCCAACTCTTTAATAAAGAGTTGGGATTTTTTTGTTTTGCCTATCCTTAGTGTTCTGTCAGGATGAGAAAATAACAAAAGCAATTTCTTCATTCCACTCGTTATGGTATATTTTAATTGTTAAATAATTATTGGAGTGGAGTACAATGATGAAACAATTACCTACAGAATCAAAAAAAATTGATTTAAAGAACTGGTGTATTGAAAATAAAACCTATCTTCTATTGATCATTTTAATTTATCAAGTGGCAGTTTTATCCATCGGCATTATCAATTTCCCTTATTTAGATGATAATGCTCGCCAAGTCGCTGGAATGACAGATTTTGGTACGACTTACGCACGTTGGGGCAGTGAATTTCTCTCATGGTTTGTTCAAGGAAGTCGTCATTTGACAGATCTGGGCTTGACCACACCGATTCTGACAGGTCTTATCTTATCTCTCACAAGCATACTAGCTATTTATATCATCAATGACCAAAAAATTAGTTGGGGTTCCTCTTTAGTAGCTACTTTAATTGGCCTCAATCCTTGGTTCCTCCAATGTCTTAGTTTCAGGTTTGATAGTCCCTATATGGCATTGAGTATTTTTTGTTCGTTTCTTCCTTTTTATTGGTGGCAGTGTAATTCTTTTACGTTTTTCTTGGTTTCTTTCTTTTCACTGTTTGTTATGTTTAATACTTACCAAGCCTCGTCAGGAATTTATATAGTTATGGTCTTATTCCTTACTTTCAAGCAGTTACTTGCTGGAGAAAATTTCATTGCTCTTTGTAAAAAAGTCGCACTTGCTGCTATCGCTTATCTACTTTCTATAGTCAGCTACCTTATCGAGTTAAAATTTGTACCTTCCGCAACAAACAACATTGGGGGCAGTCAGGCCTTACCAAGTTTGCACGATATTCCCAGTGTGGCTTATCAAAATAGTTACCATTATTTTTCAGAGCTATTGAACCAAAGTAATCGTTTATGGCTTTTATTACTGCTCCTACTGCTTGTTTTATTTTTTATTAGTCATCTATCAAATAGCAAAATCAACTTGGGCTTAAGTTTCCTTTATTGTATCTTGTATTTAGGACTTGCTTCTCTCTTAAGTTTTGGTATTTTTATTGTCTATTCAAGAAATATCGCAGGTGATGCGCCTCGCTATATTTACGGATTTGCTGTTTTCGTTACAATCAGCATGTTAAGTTTATTTAACAATCGACAAGTGAAAGCAATTTATCTAACTTCGTTACTTGTGGCCAGCTTGTTTTCTTATTATATTTTATCGTTTGTTTTGGTGTATTCTTCCACATTAAACTATCAAAAAGAAGCATTCAATCGCCAAGAAGCTGTTTTAACAGATGATTTAAAAAATGTTGTAACAAACGAACGAAAAAAAGTTTATTTAAATACGTTTTTCAAAAATTCAACTGTTTATGCTAATACAAGTCGAAACTACCCAATTCTTTCAAAGATTGTGCCACCAAATGACGGTCTATACTTCCCTAATTACGTTTGGTTCAATACTTCATCGAATTTAGGAGTAGAGATGGCACCACTGATCGATACGGATATGTCTAAAAATCAAAAAGTAGTAAGTAATCACTTTTATGACATTTATACAAACAACAAAGAAATATTTGTGTTTATGAAATAATTTGTTCCATCCAAAAACACTTCTTTTGCAATAAACGTGACTGTATGGTTTGATTAAGATGGATTAAGTATTCTTTTCGGGTAAAGCTAGTACTTCCTGAAACTTGTTTATTTCCCATTTTTCTTATGAAGTAACAAAATTTTTGAGAAAAAACAGCTCGTTTTCTATGTTATGATAGAGAAGTGAAAATCACCAGAAAGGTTGTTGCGGACTATGAGAACTCGTCAGAAAAAATTATTTTTATTTTCAATGATTTTGTGGTTAGTTGAATTTTTAATTACACGGATTTCTGATTCTTTTCCAGGAGCAACGCCATTGTTCGTTGTGATTTGCTTGATTCAAGGAATTCTTTTTACTTATTTCTGTCTTGCTTTTTTCTATTATCCGCAATAATCAGTCAAGAAAAGCAATTAGAGCAGATTCAGCAAATTTCTGAAACCGAAAAAATGGCACGTCCTCGCTTTTAGGACGTGCCATTTTTTAAAGCATTATTTGTGTAAATGCCGTTCGTATCGCCTGTTGAACATTTTGAACAGCATCGATTTGATGGCCTTTTGCTTCAGTCAATTCTTTTTCAATATATTCAGGATAATAGGTTGCCAAATAACCCAAGACCCAGATAGTTGGATTTGAAATAACCGTCTCTGCTAATGGATACAAATAGGTAAGATGCAATCGAATTTCTTCTTCCAAATGCTGCAGCATAATTGGATCATCATTTTCTAAACGATTCCTAAGTTCAGTACAAATTTCGGAATAGATCGGCGTATTTAACGGTCCAGTTTTTCCTTCTAGTAAGACTGTCTGAGGCTGATTGTCATACCAAAGAAAAGTCAGTGGTTCTGAAAATTGCAACAGTGCTAATTCTTCAATGAACCATTCCCGAGCAAAATAACTAAGTGCTTGGTTCATAACTAAATCTTTTGCGACTTCCACAAATACTGGTTTAGGCAAATATAAACTGGTTTTAATGTTCGCTAATTGTTGATAAACGGGCAATTGATCGCTTACTAACAAGTTCCTTTTAATTGCTTGAATTTGCTGCGTTTCTAATTGTTGATACGCCTCTTCCACTTGCATTAATTGCTGTTCTAACGTTTTTTGTTGTGCTAGCGTTATTTTTTTAGTTTGAAGTAGTTGCTTCAATAAAATATATCCTTCAATAAAGCGACGGCTCTGACTATAAATTTGCATATAAATTGCCGCTGTTTCAAGGTTCTCAAAATAAGACTCTTGGAACGCTTCTGCCAATGCTAGTGCTTCGTCAGCTTCGCCCATTTCCAACAATAATTGGACAATTTTTTGATTTACTGGCGGCGTTTGTTGTAGCTGATAGGCTTGTTGAAAATTTTCTAAAGCGGCGATCTGATTATGTTCTACAAGTGCTTCTTCTCCTTGCGCAATAAAACGTTCATAGTTTTTGGGAAATTCATGAATGGTACTCATATCTAACCTCCTTTATTTCTTATTTAAAGCAGATGAGCCTGGGACAAAAATCCCTTTGGATTTTTGCTCCAGGCTCAAAACCTGATAAACAGCGGGAACAGAACCAACACTACGCGTTGCTCGGAGCTATACACTTCTGTCCCGACCTCGATTTTAACTATTCAAACGGACTTTTTTAGTAAAGATTACGAATAATAATTGCCGTTTCTAGGTCGCCCTCAGCGTTCATCTTCTCCGCCTTTTCTTCTAAACTATACCCAGCAAAACTTTCGTTTGTTAAAACATCTGCTACTGTAAATTTAGCAACTTTTTCAATACTGACCGCATCTGGGGCTACTTCTTGCACGCTATCCCAGCCTGTATCAATAAAGACCTTTGTATCTTCTGTAATCGCTTCGTTTGCTTCTAACGCCTGCATAATTTCTTTTAACTTTGCATACGTCATAACCTCGACTTGATTTTCCATTTAAACGCCTCACTTTGCCATTCCTTTTTAAGGATTAGGTTTTAATTTTAGACTTTTTCTTTAATTGTTTTTAATGCGTGATATAAGGCATATTTCATTGGTTTGGCTTTCCATTGGAAATTGCCCATTAATTCTTCGACATGACCGCCAAAGGATTGTTTGAATTTAAGAACCCCATCACTTCCATCAAAGACACCGTCAACGCCATAAAAATTATATTTGGGAATGTTATTTTCTACTGTGTAAGTTAACATTTTATGTTGAATTAAATACGGTGCATAGTATTGTTTATATTTTTCATACGTACCACTAAACAAGTAAACCACTTCTTGTGGATGAACAATGAATAAGGCGCCTGCTAAAATTTCAGGTTCATCTGATGTTTTCATTTCTTTAGCTTCGTCAATCCGTTTGCGCACGGTACGAACTTCATCTTCAAATTCACGTTTCTGGTTATTTTTTTTACGGCTTTTAGGATTGGCAATTAACGCTTCATTGACTTCGTTGAGCGTCTCTTGTAATTTGCGTAATTTCTCATGAAGATTTTCTAAATAAGTAGCAAAGTTTAGTTCCGCCACCATAAATTTCGCTCGTTCGCCAAACTCTTCATAAACAGCTTGGTAATAAGCTAAATCCTTATCTTCAAAATTACGCCGTGCACTTGTTTCTTCCGTTAATTTCTTAAAGAGAGGTAGCTCTTCGTAACGAAGTTCTCGGGTTGTTACTCCATATTCCCATGTTTTCTTGATGTCATATTTAGCATCTTTTCCATAAGATTTCCAAAGCTCTTCTTCTGTTAATCCAGTCATATCTTTGACAAACAGCCAACGTGGCGCGCCATCAAAATTGTGCACATCAAACCCTTGGTGTTCAAAACCAATTGATGTGAAATAGTCAAATGTTTCTTGATTGACCTTTTCAACTTCACCGCCATTAAAATCACGTAAACAAATTTGTTTATTTGGAGTAAAGGTTAAATAAAGGCCATCATTTTTTTTCACATATTTTTTTAAGCCTGTGAAAAAGGCTTCTACACATTTTTTATCTGTATAATCCATCAAAATCCCGCCGTCAATGTCGAAAGCATAACCAATTTTGACTTTTTTCTTGCTTAGGATACACGCAGCAATTAGTTGACCTTCTCGTTTGACGCCAACGTATTCACAATGCCAGCCACGTCGTTCCAATAAATGTTTCATTTCGGGTGTTTCTAAAAAGTTACCTGCAGGATGTGTCATTGCAAAGGTAGTAAATTCTTGTTCAGTTAATGTACTAAACTGATCCATATCAAACAACTCACAATCTTTTTTTGTTAAATAAATTAGCACTTTTCAGCTTAACCTACTTTTTGCTTTCTTTCAAACAAAGTTACCTCACTGGCTAATTCTTATTTTTCGGTTCTTATTAATTATATCTAATTTTGCTAAAATGCAAACAGTTTTCAACGGAAAAAAAGAATTTCTTTGGAATCTTTCATTTTTGACTGAATATCTTTCTTTTATAAAAAATATTTGAGCGTGGGATAAAAATCACTTTGGATTTTTGCTCCACGCTCAAAAACTTATGAGAACCCGTTAAACATCTCTCTCAGGTTCTTGATTTACTCAACAGTTACACTTTTGGCTAAGTTCCTTGGTTTATCAACATCGTAGCCTCTTTGTAAAGTTGCATAGTACGCTAATAATTGGCCTGGAACAATGCTAACTAAGGCAGAAAGTAACGGATGAACATCTGGAATAATCAGTTGGTCCTGTGGTTTTGCCAAGGATTCCAAGGCAATCACAATATTTCTTGCTCCACGACTTTCAACTTCCTTTAAATTGCCTCTTGTATGCGCTGCGACTTTGGCATCTGTCACAATCCCAATCACAGGTGTTCCTTCTTCAATTAAGGCAATCGTTCCATGCTTCAATTCACCTGCCGCAAAGCCTTCTGCTTGAATGTAGGAAATTTCTTTCAACTTCAAGGCCGCTTCCATCGACACATAATAGTCGACTCCTCGCCCGATATAGAAGGCATTTCGAGTATACGTCAGATAATCTTCCACTAAGGCTTTCATTTGTTGTTTTTCATCAATCAAGGTTTCCATGACAGCTGCTACCACGCTCAATTCGTGAGCCACATCAAATGAGACGGCTGCTAATGTTTGGCGTTCTTCGCCAATTGCTTTTGCTAAAATAGCTAAGACAGCGATTTGAGCAGTATAAGCCTTGGTGGAAGCGACAGCAATTTCTGGTCCTGCGTGTAATAACAAGGTATCGTCCGCTTCACGTGATAATGTTGAGCCAGCAACATTTGTTAATGTAAGTGATGGATGCCCTAATTCATTAACCTGTACCAGTACTTGGCGACTATCTGCCGTTTCACCACTTTGACTTAAGAAAATGAAGAACGGTTTTTCAGATAAAATAGGCATGTTGTAGCCAAATTCGCTTGATAAATGAACTTCCACAGGAATACTGGCAATCGTTTCAATTAAAGATTTTCCGACCCAACCTGCATTATAACTTGTTCCACAAGCAATAATGTAAATTCGATCACATTGATTAATTTTTCCAAGTAACGCCTCATCTAAAGTCACTTTTTCACCTTGAGTATACGCTTGAACAATTTTGCGCATCACTGCAGGTTGTTCATCAATTTCTTTGAGCATATAAAACGGATATGTTCCTTTTTCAATGTCATTTAAATCTAATTGCGCTTCAAAAGGTTCTCGGTTGATTACTTGTCCTTCTGGCGTTTCGATTACTACTTTGTCCGCTGTAACAGTTACAATTTCACCATCAACAATCTCAACAAATTGATTGGTTTCTTTAATCATCGCCATCGCGTCACTACAAATAACATTAAAGCCTTCACCTAGACCGATAAGTAACGGGCTTTTATTTTTCGCTACGTAGATAGTATTGGGGTCCATTTTATCCATTAAAGCAAAAGCGTATGAACCTTTAATTTCGGCTAAGGCCGCTTTAAAAGCATCTTTTGTTGAAAAACCATTTTCAGCAAAATGAGCAATTAATTGAACGACGATTTCAGTATCTGTATCACCAATTAAGTGAGCACCACTTAAAAATTGTTCTTTTAATTCTTCAAAGTTTTCAATGACACCATTATGCACTAATGCAAAGCGTTGATCGCTTGAAACATGGGGATGTGCATTGGCGACAGTTGGTTCGCCATGAGTAGCCCAACGAGTATGACCAATACCAACTGTTCCATCGATTTCTGGCGTTAATTTTGCTGCTAAATCGGCAATGCCTCCAACTGCCTTAACTACATGGGGCTGTTGGCTTTGATCATTCACACAAATCCCAGCAGAATCATAACCTCTATATTCCAATTTTGTTAATCCTTGAATCAAACTTTCCGTGACATTTTCTTTTCCAATCATTCCGACAATTCCACACATAATGCTAATTCCTACTTTCCAATTGAAATTCTGTATTTACTAGGTCCTGTTTAACTAGCAAATCCCATTATATGTTTCTACCTGCGTGATAACCGCTTTGTTCTAACTTCACAATTAGTTTTTCTTTGTTATCTGTAGAGTGCAGTCCCTAGAGCCACCCGCCGAATCTTCGATAAGCTCTCTCCTCGTCACCTGAACGTTCAGGTCTGGCGCTATCCAATATTGGTCTATATACCTCCTTTGCAAATATATTCCGTAGAAACATAAACAATAATACAATTAAAAGTAGGTGCTTGTCAACAAAAATCTAAAAAACTAAAATTGGTCTAGTTCTTTAAAGTTGTAAAAAAAGAATCTAGTACACTCATAGTAAGAGAAAGTACTAGATTCTTAATAATAAAAAAATATCCGTTCTATTTATAGAACCTTATCAATTTGTTATTTATTGGAATGGATTATAAAACCGTCCACCATTCACATGGAACAACCAGAAACTGATTCCTAATAAGCACAAGGCAAGTATCATTACCGAAAAATCACGCAGATGAAAAGGTTGTTGCGCATACCACGTTCGATTTTTCTTTTGACCAAAACGCCTTAATTCCATAGCGGTACTCACAGTTTCAATTCGATCTAAACTAGATAGGATTAAGGGTAAAACGATTTGTGCTACGCCTTTGATTCGTTGGCCTAACCGTCCCTTTTTAGACATCTCATAACCTCGCGCTTGTTGTGCTAAAGAAATATTAAAAAAATCTTCTTGGATATCGGGAATATAACGAATAGCCAGCGCTACTGCATAACTAATCCGATAACTCACACCAATTCGATTCAAGCTGGAGGCAAATTCACTAGGATTTGTTGTTAATAAAAAGATTAATGCCAACGGAATCGTACAGAAATATTTTAAAACTAAATTAAATTCATAAAATAATTCTTCTTGTGTCAAAGTAAACCGTCCGATTCCTTCCCAAATCACGGTACGTGATTGATATAAATCAACCCCATATTCAGGTGCAAAAAGGTAAACCGTTAAGATATTTAACAAAGAAAAAATAGCAATAAATTTAATAACAAAAGATATTTGATGCCATTTAATATTTGATAATTTTAACAAAACAAGCGAAATCACAGACATTCCTAACAGATAACGAGTATCATACGTGGTCATACAAGCCACAGAGACAACGATTAAAAAGACTAATTTGCTTGTGCCGTTTAAGCGATGAATCCAGGTTGAATCAGGATGATAGCCTAACATTTGTCGTTCACTCATCCAAAACGCACCTCACGATCGTAAGCAACAAATTTTTCCGTAAATAGCAAGGGATTTTCCAAGCCTAACGCTTTAGCAAAGGTAAACAAGCTCGTTTCTTTTAAAGAAGCCGCTTGAATTAATTTTTCATCTGTTAAAACAGCAACTGGAGTCGCATCTGCTAGTAAACGTCCATCACAAACTACTAACGCACGTGTTGTATATTCCAACATTAAGTGCATATCGTGAGTGATCATTAAAATAGTCACACCTAAGCGGTTCAATTCTTCTAAAAATGTCATCATTTCTGTATAATGTTTAAAATCTTGCCCAGCTGTTGGTTCATCTAAAATTAATAATTCAGGTTCTAAAACTAAGATTGATGCAATAGTTACCCGTTTTTTCTGCCCAAAACTCAATGCAGAAATCGGCCAGTTCCGGAAGGGATACAGCCCACAAATATGTAAAATATTCGTCACACGTTCCTCAATTTCTGCTTGTGGCACATCTCGTAAAACTAATCCTAAAGCTACTTCTTCAAAAATCATTTTTTTAGAAATCATTTGATTGGGATTTTGCATCACATAACCAATTTTATCTGCACGTTCTTTGATTGAATAATTGGAAAAATCCTGGCCTTCCCATAAAATTTTACCCGATTGAGGCGTGATGAACCCGCAAATTATTTTAGAAAGTGTAGACTTCCCGGCACCATTTTTTCCTACAATGCTGATCATTTCTCCATGATGAATAGTTACTGAGAAGTCATCTAACACTTTTTCACCGTGACGATCATATTGATAGGACACTTGTTCCAAACGTAACAGTTCAGCTCCTTTGACTGCACTAACTGAACTAGGTTGGACAGACCACTGTGTCATTTTGGACAAAACTGTTTCGCCTGATACTTCGGCTAATTTGTCTAAATGACTAACTTGTGTTAAATCAATCCCAGCATATTTCATGGCTGTAACGTACAAAGGTTCACGAATCCCTTGTTGGGTCAACGTATCTTGACGTAACAATTCATCTGGCGTTGTATCAGAAATAATTGCGCCCTCATTCATGACAATAATTCGATCAACTGATTCGCAAAGAACGTCCTCTAAGCGATGTTCTATTATTAAAACAGTCGCTTTTGTTTCTTGTTGAATGGTGTCAATCAAAGTCATTGTTTCTTGTCCCGCTCGTGGGTCAAGATTAGCCAAAGGTTCATCAAAAAGTAAAATTTTTGATTGGTTAATTAGAACGCCCGCCATAGATACACGTTGTTTTTGACCACCTGACAAATCTTGTGGACGGTGTTGCAATAACTGATTCAGCTCAACAATCTCGGACCATTTGTGGACCGCTTTTTTCATTTCTGCTTGTACAACTGCATCGTTTTCTAAAGCAAAAGCAATATCCTCAGCAACCGTTAAACCGATAAACTGCCCATCGGTATCTTGCAAAACAGTTCCTACATCAAAAGACAAATCAAATAGACTTGTTTCTTGGATATTTTTACCAGCAACCGTAGCTGTTCCTTGAATCTCACCTTCATAAATATTGGGAATTAACCCGTTGATACATTGCGCCAATGTTGATTTACCACTACCACTAGGCCCAACGATTAAAACCTTTTCTCCTTCATAGATGGTTAATTGAATCCCCTTTAATGTCGGTTCAGATTGGCTATGATATTGAAAGGAAAAATTATTAAAAGTAATGATTGGTTTTTTCATTCGGCCTCACCTCAGTTTCTCCATAAAAGAAAGGGTCTGAGCATTAGCAAAGTAATTACTAGGGCAGACCCTTAACCATTTAAATTATTTCGACAGCTTCTTAATCTTTTGATAAACTGCCTTTCTTTGTTCTTGTTGATGCATAAGCTTTCATCAACAATGTTCCAATAATCCCCACAGCGACAATATTTGAAACAGTCGCGAATACTCCTTGTGTAAACACTTTACTTGCGGGTTCACTATAAATCAAAATATCCAAACTAGGCGCGATTAAGCCCCAAACGACGATATTGCCAAAGGCTTGGAAAATATTGAAACGCACCATGTCATTTGTTGTAAATTCACCATGTTGAAGATCCATTTTACGACCAGCGAAGCCAAAAATAATACCAATAATTCCTGAACAAATAATCCAGCTCCACCAAGCGCTACCATACGTGGTAAAATCTTTTAATGTGTGACCAATCAAACCAATTAGCCCTCCAGCTACTGGTCCAAAAACAACTGACATTAAAGCAAGAAATGGATACGACGTTTCTAAGTTCGTATTAGGAATCCCAGTTGGAATCACAACGAATCGACCTAAAATAACAAAAACTGCAGAGCCAATTCCAATTGCTACAATTGTCTTGACGGACATTTTTTCTTTCATTTCGCTCCTCCATTCTATAACTCCATTGATTTACAGCCGCTCCCTTCTTGATTTTATCGAATAAAAAAAGAAGATACACGGTGCATCTTACTTCTAAAATAGTACCCTTTTAACCGCTCTATGTCAATGATAGACGGAGCTTATTAGCTATTTTCTTTTTTTGATTTCCAACAAAGAAACCAGACACTTAACGCAAGCTAGCATTAAGTGTCTGGTTTCTAATTGGTTCTTATTCAACGCCGATTTCTGCACGTACTACTTCAGCAATTTTATCAACGTAATAATCAACTTTTTCTTGTGTTGGCGCTTCGGCCATCACACGTAACAATGGTTCTGTTCCAGAAGGACGAACTAAAATACGACCTTCGCCATTCATTTCTGCTTCTGCTTGTTCGACAACTGCTTTGATTGCTGGAACTTCCATTGCACCATTTTTATCTGTGACACGAATATTGACTAATTTTTGTGGATAAATCGTCACTTCATCCGCTAATTCAGATAATTTTTTGCCCGTTTGCTTCATAACATTCAACAATTGAATCCCTGAAAGCATGCCATCACCTGTTGTATTGTAGTCTAAAAAGATCATGTGACCAGATTGTTCGCCACCAAAATTGTAATCATTTTTACGCATTTCTTCTACCACATAACGATCACCCACTTGCGTTACCACATCTTTTAAGCCAATTTCTTCTACAGCTTTATGGAAACCTAGATTACTCATCACTGTTGTAACGATTGTATCTTTTTTCAAACGTTTTTTCTCAGCTAAATACTTGGCACAAATATACATGATTTTATCACCATCGATAATTCGTCCTAATTCATCGACCGCAATAATTCTATCGCCGTCGCCATCGAAAGCCAAACCAGCATCTGCGCCTTTTTCAACAACCATTTCTGCCAAAGCTTCAGGATGAGTGGAACCCACACCATCATTGATATTCAATCCATTAGGACTTGTTCCCATTGTATAGAAATCTGTCTCTAAATCCGCGAAGACACGATTGACTGCTGTTGCGGTTGCTCCGTTGGCAGCATCTAAACAAACAGTCATATCTGCTAAATCGCCAGGAATACTTTGAACTAAAAATTGCGAATATTTTAGTAAGCCTTCTGGAAATTCATCTAACGAGCCTAAGCCTTCTGCAGAAGGTCTTGGTAAGGTGTCTTCTTCTGCGTCTAACAATGCTTCAATTTCTGCTTCTTGATCGTCTACTAATTTGAAGCCGTCTGCCCCAAAAAACTTAATCCCATTGTCTTCCGCAGGATTATGTGAAGCTGAAATCATTACGCCAGCGGATGCTTTTTGTAAACGAGTAAGATATGCTACACCAGGTGTTGAAATCACCCCTAATTGGAAAACTTCAATCCCGACTGATAATAACCCAGCAATCAATGCTTGTTCCAACATCTCACCTGAAATACGTGTATCGCGGCCTACGAGAACACGAGGTTTTCTTGAACTATCTTCATGTTGACTCAACACATAACCACCGTAACGCCCTAATTTAAAAGCTAATTCAGGTGTTAACTCCTTATTTGCAATTCCTCTTACACCATCTGTTCCAAAATATTTACCCATTTTGATTCTCCTTAGTCACTTGATTCTCTGTATTTTCAGTTGAACCAGCAGTTGTACTTTCTACTGTTGATCCCTCACTTGTTGTTTCAGAAGTATTTGATTCTACTTGACTGGATGTACTTGGTTGTACTGCTTGGCTACCTGAGCCAACCGTTGTTGAACTTGCAGGTTCCCCTGAAGTTTCATTTGTATTTGATGACTGTTGTTGATTGTACACGGGGCTCAAAGAAACGTCAACCTCATCTGGTGTAACTACGTATTCTCCATTAACGGGAATAGTCACTGATTGTTTTGTTTCTTTGCGAATATCAGAAATATCTACCGGTACTTCAATTGATTCTAGCGTATCTAAAATTGATTGCGGGCCACTGACTCTAACTTGGTACGTTGATAAACTATAATTGTAATGAGCGATCCCAGCAGGTGGCGTACCTGTCATACTAACATTCAGTGGTACATCTTTCGTTGGCGCAGTTAAGCCTACTGTTACTTTGACTTGTGGTGCTGGATTTTCGATACTTAGGACTTGACCTTTAGCATCTAGCGCTTGGACATTTACCGTTTGTTTAATCGTATCAATTGTTTGTTTGGCACTTGAGACTGGCGCAATCACTTTGTCAATTGCTTTTGCTGTTTCTTCTCCAGTTGTTACTTCTACAGTTTTTGGATCTACAGAAATATTTTTTACTTTGTACCCTTCTTTTTCAATGTTATCAGAAAGTTGTGCTTCTACATAGAATTTTTTTGTTACTCTCTTTTCAATCGTTACAGTCACTGTTTTCGGTTCAATTTCAGCTGTAACAGCTGAACTTAGTCCCCGAACTGTCAAAGGCACTTCCGAAGTTCCTAATGGCAATTTGGTTAAGTCTGCGACCACTTGGAAATTTCGTGTGTCAGCATTTGATTCCATGTTTAATTGAATGCGGTTCGCACTACGTAAATGAACATTTACACTCTCTTCAAATCCAGAGACATAATATTTGTCTTTATCGTATTGGACTTGGACCGGAATATTATTCAGTGTTTCACTATACGTTTGGCTTGAACCTGAATTGGAGGGATTATTGCCTGTTGCATTGGCATTAAAAAATAACAACAATGCAAACAGCAATGAAAGCAAACCATTAAACCAGCTTTTTTGGGAGGCTTTTCTCATTTGCGTTTAACCCCCTTTGTTACATCATCGATAAAATGCTGCAAAGCACTTTTTTTATCTTCCGATGATTCCGAAATTAACTCCTTACGCAAAATTGTTAAATACTCTTCTTGCGTTAGGCCAGGAATTAATTCATTGTTCAACGTCAAACTAACGTCACCAGTTTCTTCAGAAACAACAATCGTAATGGCGTCACTGACTTCACTGATACCGACTGCGGCTCTATGGCGCGTTCCAAATTCTTTTGGAATTAAATTGCTTTCTGATAGCGGTAAATACGCACTAGCAACAGCAATTTTTTCATTTTTGATAATCACTGCACCATCATGTAGTGGTGTATTTGGAATGAAAATATTAATCAGTAATTCACCAGTAATATCGGCATCCAAATCAATACCTGTCTCAATGTATTCATCTAAACCGGTATTGCGTTCAATGGTTATCAAAGCACCAATTTTCCGTTTTGACATGTACTGAATGGCTTTGTCAAAGGCCTGAATAATACGCTCATCTTCTTGTTGCGCACCTTTATTCGGGCGGAAAAACGAACTTCTCCCTAGATGTTCCAGCCCTCTTCGCACTTCTGGTTGAAAAATAACAACCGCGGCGATTACACCATACATGATAACTTGATTCATTAACCAAGATAATGTATGTAGACCAATTATCTCACTTAGAATGCGGATAATGATAAAAACAGCGACACCTTTTAATAGTTGGACTGCTTTTGTTCCACGAACAAGCATGATTAATTTGTAAACGAGGTACCATACGACTAGGATATCTATGATATTGATAACAAAATCCTTAGATAAGAAATCCGTTGAGATGACTTGCTGCCAATAATTCAAATCTAATAATTGATTCAATTGAAACGACATCATACCCCTCACTTCTCTCTCAAGATTTCCTAACAAGTATACCACATTATTTTCTTTCATCACAGAACGCAAGCGGAAACATCAAAAAAATTTAGGAACTTTTTCAAATAACTTGAAATTTTTCATCAAAAAATCGCATTTCTAACTAAAAAACGTGTCCAAGCAAAAAGCTCAGACACGTTTTTTTGATTTCTATTTAATCTTGCTCACGTTGTTTTCTCTTGGCTGCTCGTTCTGCGCGGCGGGCAGCCCTTCTTGCTTCCGCTTCCGGATCAACTACGCGTTCCTTTTTCACTCGTGGCTTCTCGTTCTCTGGCGCAGTTATTTCTGGTTCACTTTGTTTTTCAAGTTTTGCTCGAATTTTTTCTTCTTGACCAGCTAAACGAGCATAATTATAGAACCGTCTCTTAGCATCATTAATTGTTTTATTAAATAACAATTCCGCTGTATCTGGTTGACTAGATTCTAAGGATGCAAAGCGAACTTGTTGGCGCATAAACTCTTTCATTAATGAAAAATCTGGTTTTTTGAAATCCAATGTCATTGGTTCTTTGCCCTTTTCTCGCAATAATGGATTATAGCGATATAAAGACCAGTAACCTGAATGAACTGCATCTTTCGCTTCTTTCAACGTTTGACTCATCCCACCTGCTAAACCATGTGTAATACATGGTGTATAAGCAATAATAATCGATGGTCCAGGGAATTTTTCTGCTTCTTCAAAAGCTTTAATCGTCTGCATTTGGTTTGCACCTGAGGCAATTTGAGCGACATAGACATTTTCATAAGTCATTGCCATCATCCCTAAATCTTTTTTAGAAGCATATTTCCCACTGGCAGCAAATTTCGCAATCGCTGATGCAGGAGTTGCTTTGGAAGTTTGGCCACCTGTGTTGGAATAGACTTCATTATCTAGAACTAACATATTTACATCCGCGCCACTGGCTAACACGTGGTCAATCCCGCCGTAGCCAATATCGTAGGCCCAGCCGTCCCCACCAATCATCCACTGACTTGGTTTGACAAAAAGATCTTGATCGTCATAAATTGCTTCCAATAAAGGTTGATTCGTTTTTTCTTCAAGCAAAGCTGCACGTAATTTAGCTGCACGTTGTTGCGTACCTTCACTTTCGGACAGATGTGCTATCCAATCTTCCATCAATAGACGCAATGAGTCACTGGCTACAGAAAAAGCTTTGGTCATTTTACTAGCTAAACGTTCGCGACGCGCTTGCGTTGCTAACAACATGCCGTAACCAAACTCGGCATTATCCTCTAAAAGAGAATTTGACCAGGCTGGACCTTGTCCTTGTTCATTCGTAGTGTAAGGTGTCACACCCGCTGCAGCACCCCAAATCGATGAGCAACCTGTTGCATTAGCAATCAGCATTCGGTCACCAAACATTTGCGTCAATAATTTAACATAAGGCGTTTCGCCGCAACCAGAACAAGCACCAGAAAACTCTAATAAAGGTTTATTAAATTGCGAACCTAAAACAGTATTCGGTTTTGCTGGGTTTTCCTTTTGACGTAACGTCATAGCAAACGCCCAGTTCATAGCCTGCTCTTTTTCTTCTTCATAAGGTTTCATTACTAAAGCTTTGCCTTTAGCTGGACAGGCTTCAACACAAAGACCACAGCCAGTACAATCTTTGACTGAGACTTGGATACGATACTTCAAGCCGTCGGCACCACGTAGATCACGCACAATGAATCCTTCTGGAGCTTCAGTCATTTCTTCTTCATCGGCTAAGAATGGTCGTATCGCCGCATGGGGACATACAAAGGCACACTCATTACACATGGTACACCGATCGCTAATCCATTCAGGTACTTCTAATGCCACCCCACGTTTTTCAACTGCCGCAGTTCCCAAAGGCATCCGCCCATCTGTCATCCCATTTTTCGCTAGTGTCGCAACAGATAACGCATTGCCTTCTTGACGATTAATCGGTTCAACAATTTCATGAACAAAATCACTAACATTTTCTGAACGTTTTCGCGGTTGAACTTCAAGCGTTCTCCACTCTTCTGGAACAGGTACCTGATGCAACAATTCAACGGTCTTATCGATTGCTTGAATATTTTTTTCGACAACTTTCATGGACTTATGACCATAACTTTTCAGTGCTTCTTCTTTTAAAATTGGTAACACTTGCTCAAAAGGCATGATTTCCGCTAATTTGAAGAAAGCTGTTTCCATTGCGGTATTAATTCGCCCGCCTAGTCCGACTTCACTAGCTAATTTTACTGCATTGATTGTATAAAACTGAATCTCATTTTCAGCTAGATACCGTTTTAATTGATTTGGTAAAAATCGTGCTAGTTGTTCATCATTCCAAATGGTATTTAAGAGGAAAGTACCGCCTTTTTTTAACCCTTTTACTAAATCATAGGTATGCAAATAAGCGGCTGTATGACAGGCTACAAAATCAGAATGTTCAATGAGGTACGTTGAACGAATAGGCGTCTCGCCAAAACGTAAATGAGAAACGGTCAACCCGCCTGATTTTTTTGAATCATAATAGAAAAAGCCTTGCGCAAACTTGTCTGTATGATCACCGATAATCTTAATTGCTGACTTGTTCGCCCCTACTGTGCCATCAGAACCAAAGCCCCAAAATTTAGCTTGATAGGTTTTCGGATTCGTCAAATCAAGTGGTTTGCCAACTTCTAATGAAGTATAAGTTAAATCATCATCAATCCCAATTGTAAAACGCTTCTTCATGGCAGAACGTTCTTTCATTAATTCATCAAAAACCGCAACAATTTGATTTGGCAGTACATCTTTAGAACCTAAACCATAGCGCCCACCAATAATTGTTGGGCGAATGTCCGCTTCATACATCGCACTTTGGACATCCAATAATAACGGTTCGCCACCAGAACCGGGCTCTTTCGTCCGATCCAAAACAGCAATTGCTTTAACTGATTGTGGTATTTTTTCGAGAAATGTTTCAACTGGAAATGGTCGATAAAGATGGACATTAAGGAAGCCAACTTTTCTTCCCTTTTCTTGTAAATAATCAACAGTCTGTTCAATTGTTTGCGCAACTGAACCCATTGTAACGATCACTTCTTCTGCATCTTCTGCGCCATAATACGTCACCAAATCATAATTGGTTCCCCGTAACCGGTTTATTTCTGTCATATATTTTTGAACAATACCAGGTAATTTTTCATAATAAGGATTTATTGTTTCTCGTTGTTGAAAGTGAATATCTGGATTTTGGTTCATTCCACTAACGGAAGGGTGATTCGGGTTCATGCTTCGACGACGAAATTCGGCTAATTTCTCTTGATTTACTAAGGGTGCTAATTCTTCATAGTCAAGAACTGCCACTTTTTGAATTTCATGACTTGTTCTAAAGCCATCAAAAAAGTTCATAAATGGAACACTCGCTTCAATCGAAGCTAAGTGAGCCACTGGTGCCAAATCCATCACTTCTTGTACACTGCTTTCTGACAACATAGCAAAGCCTGTTTGGCGTGCGGCCATTACGTCTCCTTGATCACCAAAAATATTTAAAGCATTCGTAGTTAAAGCTCGGCTCGCCACATGAAAAACAGATGGTAATAGTTCTCCAGCTATTTTGTACATATTAGGAATCATTAAAAGTAACCCTTGTGAAGCCGTATAGGTCGTGGTAAGCGCGCCTGTTTTTAAAGAGCCATGGACCACCCCGGCAGCACCAGCTTCCGATTGCATTTCGACTACTTTCACAGGTTGACCAAAGATATTTTTCTTACCTTCGGCCGACCACTGATCAACAAGCTCAGCCATTGTTGAACTTGGTGTTATTGGATAAATGGCTGCTAATTCTGTAAAGGCGTAGGAAATATAAGCTGCTGCAGCATTCCCATCCATTGTTTTCATTTTCCGCATGTTTTTCTCATCCTTTATATCTAAAAAATAGAATAGTTGCACGCATATTCTTGTTTATTATAGCGGAATTTCACAAATTATGAAAGATTTTGTCAATTTTTTTGCTTAAAAATAAAAGAGAAATTGAGAAAAAAACCACTTTATCCCCTATAAACAAACTATTTCACTGAATTAAAATTACTTTATTTTGTGAAATAGAAATTATCTATTCGTTCACAAACTAAAGAATGAAAGAGGGAGATAAGCGTTTCGACTTATCTCCCTCTTTCTAAACATTAAGATTATTAAAAGTAACGGCTTTTAGTACAACTCCAAATATTGTTCTCTTTCCCATTCAGAAACGGTTTGACGGAAGGCTGCCCATTCCATTCGTTTTGCTTCTACAAAATTGGCAAAAATGTGACGACCTAATGCATCAATCATTACTTGATCTTTACGTAATTCTTTGATGGCATTGTGTAAGGTTGATGGCAAATCTTCAATTTGTGCATGTTGACGTTCTTCCTCATTCATCACATAAATGTTACGATCAACTGCTGGCGGTGGCGTAAGTTCATTACGAATACCATCCAAACCTGCTTGTAATAAGACAGCCATTGTTAAATACGGATTCGCTGAAGGATCGACAGAACGTAACTCTAAACGAGTCGATAAACCACGAGACTCAGGAACTCGAATGAGTGGTGAACGATTTCTGCCGCTCCAAGCTACATAAACAGGTGCTTCATAACCTGGTACCAAGCGTTTATAAGAGTTCACTGTTGGGTTACATACCGCAGTATAGGCACGGGCATGTTTTAATAAACCACCTAAGAAATGATACGCAGTTTGGCTTAAGCCCATCTCTCCTGACTCGTCATAAAAAACATTACCTTCTTCATTAAATAATGACATATTGCAGTGCATACCAGAACCATTAATTCCAAACAAAGGTTTTGGCATAAATGTTGCATGCAAGCCATGTTTGCGCGCAATAGTTTTCACAACTAATTTGAACGTTTGAATATTGTCGCAAGCATCAACTACATCAGCATATTTAAAGTCAATTTCATGTTGACCAGGTGCTACTTCATGATGCGAAGCTTCCACTTCAAAGCCTAAACTTTCTAACTCTAAAACAATATCACGGCGACAATTTTCACCTAAATCGGTTGGCGCAAAATCAAAATAGCCACCTTTATCATTCAAATCAGTGGTAATTTCACCATTCTCATCTAATTTAAATAGGAAAAATTCTGGTTCTGGTCCTAAGTTAAAAGAAGTAAAGCCTAATTCTTTCATATCTGCTAAGGCGCGTTTTAAATTACCGCGGGGATCTCCAGCAAAAGGGGTACCATCAGGATTGTAAATATCGCAAATTAAGCGCGCAACTTTTCCATGGTCGCTTTCCCACGGAAAAATCATCCATGTAGATAGATCAGGGTATAAATACATGTCACTTTCTTCGATACGAACGAATCCTTCAATGGATGACCCATCAAACATCATTTTATTATCTAATACTTTATCTAGCTGACTCACAGGAACTTCAACATTTTTAATTGTTCCCATAATGTCGGTAAACATTAGTCGTAAAAAACGTACGTTTTCTTCTTCTGCAATATGTTTAATCTCTTCTGCCGTTTTGGCTTTTCTTGTCATCGGTCTGATCCCCATCCTTCATTTTTATTGGCTGCTGAAACGTTAAAGCCTTGGTACATTCGATTGGAACGGATTTTGCTGAGTAAGTCCTCCTTGCGAAAGAATTTCGTCGTATAAAATCTGACGAACATCTGCATCGGTTAATGGACGAGTTGCCTCGGCGGTGTTTTTTTGTTCCTCTAATTTCATTTCATACACACGCTTAATCCCTGCCATGTTCAATCCATCAGATAAATAATCTTTAATTTCTAACAAAACATCAATATCATTTAAAGAATACATGCGTCGGTTGCCCTCACTACGTTCTGGATGAATCAATCCCTGTTCTTCATAGTAGCGAATTTGTCGAGCGGTCAAATCCGTTAGTTTCATAACTGTACCAATTGGAAAAACTGACATGGAACGGCGTAACTCTTTTTCTCTCATCTCCATCCTCCTCTCTTAGTTATTTCTTAGAATAACAATAGAATGACAAATTGTCAAGAACTTATGTTAGATTTTCTAACATAAAACAAAAAACCTGATAAATATGGACTTTTCCATCTTTTCACGGCTGATTTTCTACTACTAATCAAAAAAATAGAAATGATTTGTTTTTACAAATCATTTCTAATCAACTTACCATTTTTTATTCTTTTTCGGATTCAGCCAACCATTTAGACTCTTTTTTCGCAAATCCTTTCACGATATACCGATTTTCATTTTCAGCATATTCTTCTGAAAACATTAGTGTCATCCGGCGAAGTTCACTTAATAGTTGTCCATCAGTTGGGCTAATTTCTAATTGATAAGGCTCGAGTAATTCCATCATTTGGGCACGGATAGCTTGAACCAGTCGTTCTTTATCTTCAGAAATTTTAGTTGAGATCAATACATTGGGAAATAAGGTTGGGACAAATTCTTTACTGTCCACTTGATCTCTTTTATTATAAACCGTCAAGCACGGAATATTTTCCAACGCTAATTCTTTCATCAATGTTTGAACTGTGCGTTCATGTTGTAACCGATCTGGCGCACTTGCATCCACTACATGGAGCAGTAAATCCATCGTCCGACTTTCTTCCAATGTCGACTGAAAGGCTTCAATCAGTTGTGTTGGTAAATCTTGAATGAAGCCGACCGTATCTGTCAGAGTAACTTCCATGCCTTGAGGCAATTGCCATTTTTTGGTTAAAGGATCTAACGTTGCAAACAATTGATCCTCTGAATAAGTTCCTGCTGTTGTCAACATGTTGAGAATGGTTGATTTGCCAGCATTGGTATAACCAATCAAGCCAATTTGAAATAGTTCTGAATTTTGTCTTTTTTGGCGGCTTCGTTCACGATGAGCAGTGACTTCTTTTAACTCACGACGGATGCCTAAGATTTTATTCCGAATGTGTCGGCGGTCCGACTCTAATTTTGTTTCACCAGGCCCGCGTGTCCCAATACCTCCTCCAAGTCGGGACAACTGTTTTCCTTGACCAGCCAAGCGAGGCAATAAATAATCCAATTGTGCTAATTCAACTTGTAACTTTCCTTCTTTGGAGCGCGCACGCAAAGCAAAGATATCCAAAATTAATTGTACACGATCAATTACTCGTACAGCTAACGCTTCAGATAACAGTTGATTTTGACGCGGTGTGAGCTCATGATTAAAAATCACAAGATCCGCTTCATAGGCATCTGTTAATTGAATTAATTCTTCCAATTTCCCTTTACCGATTACGGTTTGTCGATCAACTTGTGGTCGTTTTTGCGTTAAAACAAACACCACTTCTCCATTAGCAGTTTCCGTTAAATTCGCCAGTTCTTCCATTGATGCAGAAAATGTCTGATAATTTTTTTCCGTCTCAACTCCTACTAAAATAACTTTTTCATGAGTGGTCATCGCCTACTCACTCTCCTTCTGTTGTAGCCATTCCGCTACTTCTTTTTCCAACTTGGGCAAATCTGTTGGCTGTTGAACCAAATCCCACCAATGCGCAGCCATTCGATTTCTAAACCAAGTCAATTGACGTTTGGCATATCGCCGTGATTGCTGTTTGACTGTTTCAACCGCCATCTCTAATGTTTGTTCACCGGAAAAATACGGAAAAAATTCTTTATAGCCAATGCCTTGAGCTGCTTGTGCATGTGGTTGCTGAAACATCTGTTTTGCTTCTTCCAACAGTCCTTTTGTCATCATTTGATCCACCCGCTGATTAATACGCTCATACAATAAAGCGCGATCTGTTTCCAAACCTAATAAATAATAATCATAGAGACGAGCTGGTTTTTCCTTCGGGGTCAAAATACTATAACCGGTTTTATCAAAGACCTCTAACGCACGAATCACTTTTTTGCGATTATTAAAATGGATGCTGTTAGCCGCTAGAGGATCCTTTTGTTTTAATAACTGCCATAAGGCTTGATTCCCTTTTTCTTCCGCAAATAAATTGTACGTTTCTCTAATTTCAGGCGAGTCATCTATCTCACGACTTCCTAGTTGAAAATCATAAAGAAGTGATTGAATATACAAACCTGTTCCTCCAACGATAATTGGTAGTTTCCCTTTTTCAGTAATTTCTTTGATTTTTTGACGACCCTCTCTCTGAAAATCAGCAGCAGAATAAGTCTCGCTGACTTCACGGCAATCAATTAAATAGTGAGGAATCCCTTCTTTTTCTGTTTCTGTGACTTTAGCGGTGCCAATGTCTAACGAGCGATAAACTTGCATGGAGTCACCGCTAATAATTTCACCATTAAAATTTTTTGCTAAAGCAATACTTAATGCTGTTTTCCCCACCGCGGTGGGTCCTACAATAACTAATACTTTCTCCAATTATGTTTCTCCTTCTTCTTGCCAATTTTGACGAGCAAATTTTGCTTCTTCAGGAAAATCCGTATGAACACCCGCCAATTTTAGCTGAAAACAATTTTCCATTTCTTCCATCCGATTAACAGTCCATGGCCGCAGCGGTTTGCCAATTGTGATAAGTTCTTTTTTATGAGCCAACACCCATGACAATTTTGGATGTAAACTATCGACAAGCGCAAATGCCGGTCCCGCTTGACTTAAATCCTCTGCAGATTCATAAATAAAGGCAATTTCTGTCTTAGGATCAGCTTTTTTTAATTTAACTAAACTTGGAAAATAAAAACTAGAATATAAATAACGAAACGGCCAGTTTTTTTGATTCATTTTTTGGACGACTTTTTTCTCAATTCCTTCATAATGGATAATATCCGTTTTAAGTTCAATATTCAAAAACCATTGAATTGTTCTTCTACAAGACAATTTAAAACATCTTCCAATGTTGGAACACATTGAACAGAAGGATTTTTCTGAAACCAGCTTCCAGCGTCTAGTTGTTTTAATTCGTTTAATGTTAACTGTTGGATTTCACCATGACCATCTGTCGTACGATCCACCGTTTCATCATGCATAACGATTAAATAACCATCTTTAGATAGGTGAACGTCTAATTCAATTCCTTCAGCACCAATACGAACAGCCTCTCTGAAAGCAATACACGTATTTTCAGGATGGGTGCCTTTACTTCCTCGATGTGCAATAATATCTGTCATGCTCTCACTCCAATCTTGTTTATTGTACCATTGGAGTGAGGTGGGTTCAAATATGGGAAAAACTAAAAGAAAGAGTAGGACATCAATCAAAGCGACTGATGTCCTACTCTTTAAGTCTTATAAACAATTTAGTCTCAAATCCGTCTTTTTATTCTCTTAATCTTTTAATTCATAATTAACGTATTTATCTAAACCAGATTGGATACTATATTTTGGTTCATATCCAATGGCACGTAATTTAGATATATCCGCTAAAGAATCTTTGATGTCCCCAGCTCGCGCTTCTTTGTATTCAACTGGCAAAGTGACTTTCATAATATCATTTAGAGAAGAAATTAACTCATTTAAATCGGTTGCTTTCCCTGTTCCGACATTATATACTTCCCCAAGTGATTGGTCAGAATGAGCGACAAGATTCAACGCTTGAACCACGTCCTCAACAAAGACAAAATCACGAGATTGTTTTCCATCACCAAAGATATTGAATGTCACTTCTTGATTGGCTAATAAGCGTTTGTAAGAGTCCATCACAATCGAAATAACGCCAGAATAAGGGGAATTAGGATTTTGGTTTGGCCCATAAACGTTAAAGAACCGAACAGCGCTTGTCGGAACATCATATAAATGACAATAGTTTAACACATATTTTTCAGAAGCAAATTTATCCACCGCATAAGGCGTTAATGGACGAATTACTGATTCTTCCTGTTTTGGTAAAGTTGGCTCATCGCCGTAAACTGCTGCAGAAGAAGCAAACACCAAACGTTTTAAATCTTTCTGGTATTTCCGAATTAATTCCAGTAATTGTAACACACTCTCAAAATTCACTTGGTGTGTTTCCACTGGACGTGCTACTGAGTCTGCTACACTAGCAATCGCTGCTAAGTGAAAAATGTAATCGAACTGATACTCTTGTAGTACTTTTTCCATTAATTGTTGATCAGTCACGCTACCTTCAATGAACGTGATGTTTTCAGATGCGTTTAAATTTTCAGTTTGGCCCATTGATAAATCATCAACGACCACAACTTGATTGTCTTTACTATAATAATTTGCTAAGGTTGAGCCGATAAAGCCGGCGCCGCCTGTGATTAAAAAGTTCCTCAAGTTTCCCACTCCAATTAAAATAATACATTAATTTTACCATTTTTAGGTGTCAAAGACTACAGTTTGTTTTTTTCAATAAAAAAGGAGAGAAAATAACTTTCTCAACCTTTTACTAAATATTTTAAATTCTTTGCGTTATTCACAAAACTCTTATGAATGAATAAGAAATAGATAATGTACACAATTCCATAAGAAATGAAACTATAAATACTACCGCCAAACCAAAGATTACTAAAGATAAACAATAATGTAACCAACGTTTCCAATACAGTACTATTACCTATTTTAACGTTCATATCTTTGCATAGAAAAATTTCCGCTAAATTACAACGAAATGCTAAACTTACTAATATCAACCCAACAGTTAAATTCAAGTTCCCAACAACGAAAATCACAAACAGCGACAGGATTAACGACAAGGCAAGTGTCAATACGTTAACAAATAAAATTGTTTTTTCTTTTCTCAACGTTTTTAAATACGTATTAATTAGTAAAGACATCCGACCTTCATAAATAACTATAGGAAATAGAATTCCCATAAATTTCAAACTCTCGCTATATTCGGGTAACCACATACCTAAAACAAATTTGACGGGTACATATAACAGCAGAATTGCATACGTCAACGGAACAAAAACACCTCTTAATGTGACAAATAAAGACGGCAATCGCTCTTTATTTGTCCGTCTTAACAACGGAAACATTACAATTCCAACAGCATTAATAAAAGTTAAAAACATATTTGATAAACTTAAAGTAAAGGACAATTTACCAAAGGTTTCGATAGTCCAACGCTGTTGAACAAAAAAGCGAATGGTTCCCATTATTAGCATACTTGCTATACTACTGAGCATTAGTTTACTACCTATGTTAATATTATCAACTATTTCAGGAGTAACTTCCTTCAAACTCATCATGTTCACACGCAACATGTCTTTAACTCTAAACATTCCCCAAACCGTAATAATCAGTTTAGAAAGTATATCCATAATGATTAGCCAATAAAAATCTCGTCCTCCTAATGCAAAGTAAATTGCAATGAACAGGACATATAAATAGCGATCATTTCTGGATAATTGAGCATATTCCTTAATACGATTTGTTGACTGAAAAACATACAGAATAAACGTTTTTGCAATTGTAATTACTGAAACAATGGCCGTCAATATCAAAATAATCCCTTGATATTCTTTCGGCATGAAAAAGTAAGCCCAAAGAATGACAAAAGCAGAAATACAACATTCAAAAATCGCTAAATACCAGAATTGAGAACCGAGATTTCTTTTATCTAAATTTTCGTATTCTTCTCCCCCGATTTTTAAATAGATACCATCAATCCAGCCTAAGTGGAGAAATCCAACATATGAAGAATAAAAAACATAAAGTTGCCAATAACTGTATTCTGTAACGCCTAGCAACTTAGGAACAAATAAATTTAAGAGAACCGAAATACCCAACGTTGCAAAATTTGCAGCCACAGTATAATAAAGGTTTTTAGCCACCATTTTTGCTTTTGAATTCATAGCATTATGCTCACTTTCTAATTTTATATTTCATGATATGGTACATATCTGTGCTAAAATAAAACTTATGATGATACTTAAAAAAGGCACATAGAATCGGAATAATTTTTTTTCGTTCTAATAAAGATACTCGCATATTCAACTCTTTAATCAAGTTTGAAAGAACTTTGTCTTTATATTCAAATTCTTCAACATGTGGTTGATTATTTAAATAATTCTTTGCAGCCTTTGTACGCTGTAATCTCCGGCGTAAAGTATTCAATCTTTCTTCAAAGTGGTTTTGTCTCTTAGCTAAATCAATTTCTTTTTTAAAGGAACTTTGTCCATGTTTACGCCATCTAATTAATTCTTCCCTAACGATATAGAGCCCATCACTTAGTAAAGAACTTCCCCACATCGCCATATCATGTACAGGATTTTCCATTTCAGATGCGTATAGATTAACGTTTGCAATAAAACTCTTTCTAATTGCATATACACAACCTGGTCGACGTAAAAATAAATTGTTTTCATTAAATACAACCTGTTCTTCTTTTTGATTAGGCAGTTTAACTGAATCAATTTTTTTTAATTCCTCTGCTAATCCTCCCGGTTCTACTAATTCAGTATAATCGCTTACTAAAACTTTGACATCAGTGTTTACAAAAGCGTTACACATCACTTCAATTTTAGATACATCCCAAATATCGTCTTGATCACAAGTAAAAACAATTTCTTTTGTAGCAGCATTCAATAGATTAAAGAAATTTTTGCGCCAACCTAAATTTTCCTTATTGATTTTCAAATGCCACGTTTCACCTAATTTATTTTCAGAGATAAATTTTTCAATTATTTTAACTGTAGAATCTGTAGAACAATCATCCCAAATCAATACTTCATCAACTTTTTTCGATTGATTTTTTAAAGAATCCAACTGTTCTAAGATGTTTTTTTCTCCATTATAGGTAGCCATAACAACAGTTGCTGTATATTGTTGGTCCATTTAAGTACGCCCTCTTTCTAAAAAGCCTATAAATAATCTTTATTTTTGGTAAAAATCATAGGGATGATGAGTGATTCTTTCTTCTACCGGAGGCATTTCCATATAATCTCCATAGCGTAAAGTCAAAAATTGTTTTCGCTTTTTAATGGCCATAAATTGATGTCCTTCAAACTCTACATCTTCATATTCCAAAAACCACTCATTAGGAAACACACCCCAATCTATATGAATCCATTCGAGATAACCACAATGATTTGTTGTTCCAAATGGGATTTTTTTTGCCTCCGTTTGATATAAATCACGCCAATATTGATCGTTTCCTGTTTTTTTTGTTTTAAAATGATGAGGATAACGTGTTATTAATTTTATTAAAGCCTTACTAAGATAAAAACTTCGCGCATAGCTTAAGCCTAAAGTATCCATTAAGTTTAACCGATACTGTTCCGTTTTATTTCTCAGTTCATTTCTCTCCTTTTGACTATCAGGGATGCCATCAATTGGAAAAATATCTACAAAAACTCCTAAGTCCTTATCTTCTCCACCAAAATATTGTTTTGAATGAGCTACAGTATTAGGATCAACTAACTTTGCAAAAGGATAACGAAAATGTTTCCTTGTTTCAAAAGAAAGTAATTGATAGTTAGAGTCGTTTTCAAGGATTTTAATTAACACTTCATAATCTGGTCTCGGCATAACTATATCAATATCATCATCCCAAGGAATAAAACCTTTATGACGTTCTACACCAATCAAGGTTCCATAAAATAATGTATAATGCAAGTTGTTAGATCGACAAATATTATCGATATACACTAATATTTCAACAGCCTTCGCCTGAACTTCGTTTAACGTAAGTTTTTGCATGATATTACTCTCCCACTTATATAATAATCAATTGTATAGTAGAAAAAATGAGCATCATTGCTCATTTCCTCTAATCAAATCATTTTCCATGTCAGTACGATACTGAATTTTACCTAAGTATAACCAAAAGATAACTGTTGCAAAACGTCTTGTTAAAATGACTTCAGTTATCAGTAATCCAGAAATTAAAATGACTAACACAATTTGGTTATCTAACACAAAATCCATATAATTTTTAATTCGAACGCTAAACAGCAATTTAGCAGAGTTAAACATTTTAGATAGCAAGAAAATTAGAAATACAATTGTACCTGAAATCCCTGTAGCTGCTAATAAATAGAAGAAAAAACTATGCGGTGTTTGAGCTGTCTTAGCAATATGAGATTGAGGCAATTTATCTTTAGCTATATCTGCAAAACCTTTTGGAGAAGTGCCAAATATAGGATTTAATTTCATTAAATCTATCGCACTTTGCCAAAGAGCAAATCGACTATTTGAAATATCGTCTTTCCCCTCAACATCTGGTCTCTTAGTAGTAATTTTCTTATTTCCTAGAATTTCATTTTCTTTATTATCTAAAACTTTTGGTACTTCAATATTCACTGAATTTGCAGCAGCAATATACCCTTTTTCTATTAACTGTAAGCCCCCGAAAACAATAGCACCACAGAAAAAAGAAACTAATACTGCTTGCACAACTTTTTTTATAACTGCTTTGGATGTATTTTTTTGAAAGAACCAAATTGTAAAGAACATCCCGAAAATTACCATTGAAATCAACTGAATAACTCCTGATCTTGATCCAGACAATGCTACATAACTAAATTGTAGAAAAATCACCATTGCACAAACCACTTTTAACCATTTGCTATTGGTATTAATAAAATTCCGCACGCCAACCAAAATACAAACTAATGAGATGGTACATGCATAGTTAGGCTCCACAAAAACACCATATAATCGATTTTCAAAAAAACCGATTCTCATTCCGTAATACAAAGACTCTACTGGTTTTGAAAAGCTGATTCGCGCAAAAAATAAGTATAACCCAACGATGACTAATGCAGTCCAAACAATTAAAAGTACATACTCAAAAGCTTTAAAAACAGATTTATCATTCGAACGCCCTACTTCGTAAACGGAAAAGAAAAAGATACATTGCCAAATGATCAACTTAATGTTCTCTGAAAAAGCATACGTATGATTAATAAATGTTGTTAAAAATAAAATTCCTATAAAAGCAATTAACCAGTATTCTATTCTTCTTTGTTTTTTTTCTATAAAAATTGGCAAGAAGTGACATATGAAGTAAACACCTGACAATAGCATAATTATCAAGGTAAATAATGAATCTATTTTTGTTGGTAAAGTCGAATAAATGCTAACCATTCGACAAATTAGAACTAACTCAAAAAAAACAATATATGGTATAGCTATCCTTTTTTCTATTTTTTGCATCTGCTGTGATAAATTAATAATCATCATATCCTCCAATTATTTAAAACAACTTTTAGATTACAACTTGTTAATCTATTGTTTTTTCTATATATTTTCTTTTCAATTTAATTGGTATTTTATAAAAAGGAAGACCAAACATAAGTAAAATCATTGATAGTTTACGACTTTTTGTAAAAACTTTATTTTTCATAATAAAAATAAAGTTTTTACGAAGATAGCGAACAATTTGTTTCGTTTCTTTTTCCTTCGAAGCATTACTAATCAAAATTTTATCTAATACTAAAAAATTCGCAAAACAAACTCTTTGATGGGCAGCTTCTTCTATAACTGCTCCCTTACCTTTCAATTTAAGTTCATTCTTCTCCCAAGCTTCTATAAACTCAAATTGTTTATCTGAAAATGTTTCTGTATTAATGCTGCCCATTCGATGATAATAGTAATATTTTTGTGTTGAATCAATAGAAACTTTCTGACATTCAGACAACAAATCTACTATAATAAATGAATCTTCATGATACTTTCCTTTAGGATATCTTAGATCCGCAAAGAGTTTTCGTTTATATAACTTATTTACAGCATGTACGGAGATAATATTTCCTTGTAAAATTAACAATAATGCTTCTTCTCTGGAAAAAGTTCCCTGTATTAAACTTTTTACAATTGGCTCTTTCCCCTCATAGACATCATAAATACCACAGATTGATAAATCGGCATCTTCTTTTACGATATTTGTATATAATAGTTCATACATATCATCTGCAATGTAATCATCACTATCTACGAAACCTAAATACTCACCTGTTGCTATTTCAATTCCAGCATTACGAGCATCGCTGAGCCCTCCATTTTCTTTATGGATAACTTTTACTCGTTGATCTTGTTCAGCAAACTGATCACACATTGCTCCGGAACTATCTGGAGAGCCATCGTCTACAAGAATCAATTCAAAGTCAGTAAACGTTTGAGCTAAAATAGAGCGTACGCATTTTTCTAAATATTTTTCTACATTGTATACAGGAACAATAATACTAATTTTGGGCATATCAATTTCCGCTACCTTCTAAAATTTTAATTGTATGTTTTAATGGTTCTTCCATACTGTCAAACAGTGGCCGCCAACCTAATGCGTAGATTTTTTGATTGTCTAGTAGTGCTTTTGTTGCTTTAGAAAATCCTTGTTTTTCTTGGGCGGTGGCTTCCCCATGAATCACTTTTGTTCCAGCCACATTGGCTAATGTTTCCGCAAAAGTGCGTAACGTAATATCGCAATGTTCGTTTGAAACATTGTAAGCTTCCCCTGTTTGCCCTTTAACTAATAAAAACAGAAGAGCAGATGCAATATCTGCAACGTATGCATAAGAGTATAGTTGGGTCCCTGCACTTTTTAACACAATGTTTTCTTTATGGACTGCATTCATAATAAATTGAGAAGAAGCTTTACTATCCGAAAGTAACATCGTAGGCCCAAACGTACGACTAATTCTTGGAATAACAACATCAATACCATATTTTTGAATATAAGCTTGACATAATGATTCACTTGCTCGTTTCCCTTCAGGATAACCAGCCCGTAGCGTGTTACAGTCAATATAACCGCAATAGTCTTCTGTAAATTTATCAACATCTCCACGATTTTCTCCATAGATTTCAACAGTTGATAAAAATAACACTTTTTCACTATTCGCTTTGACCGCATAATCTAAAATATGCTGCGTACCAGCAATATTGGTCATAATCGTTCCAATTGGATCACTGGCATATGATTTAGGATGTGTATTACTAGCACAATGCAACACATAGTCACAAGCTTCTGCTACCTGAATTTCTTCTGTCACATCTCCAATAACTATATGGAATAACGGATCTTCTAAATAACTAGTAAATCGCTCTTCCAAACGCGACAATGTTCGTCCCATCGCCCAGATTGAAATATTCGCATTTCTCGTTTTGTTTTGGTACATAAGTACATCAATTAAAAAGGTCCCAATCATGCCTGAAGCACCAGTTATAAAAACAGATTTATTTGTTACTTTCGTCCAATCTGGTGTCTTCTCTAAAACTCGTTCAACGTCTGATAAATAATTATCATCTGTAAATAACATGGTATCCCCTCCACTACTCTTCTTTCATTTTCAAGAAGCCTTTAAATAACTGTAAGTCATCTTGTGTGGTTAACTTAATGTTTTTATCTGAGCCTAAAGCAAAATACAATGTTTCGCCTAAATCCACCATCATAGTATTCGTATATGACGATTCAGAAATACCAATATTCTCACGGAATGCTTTTTCGTAAGCCCAAGTTAATTTTTCAAATTTATAGGCTTGTGGCGTTGACACGCGACGTAATGTTTCACGATTAATATATTGTCGAGTTGTTTCCTCAGTTTCTTTTACAAAAATTTGTTCATTATATGGCAACGAAGTCACTGCATTGCCGTATTCTTGACACTTAACAATTACATCAGATAAAACTAATTCATCAACTAATGGACGAATTCCGTCATGGATAACAATAGTATCTTCTGGGTTTGAATGTTCTTTTAAGAAATTAACCCCATTGTTAATTGATTCTTGACCAGAATTTCCCCCTGGGATAATCCATTGTAATTTGTCAATATGGTACTCTTTTGCATAGGCATCTAGTGTTTGTTCCCAACCTTTTTTACACACAACTAAGATTCGATCAATGAGTGGATGCTTTTGAAAAGATTCCAATGTGTAAATAATGATTGGCTTTTCCTCAATCATAATAAACTGTTTAGGAATATCCTGCCCCATTCGTTTACCGACTCCACCGGCAATAATTAAAGCTGTAATCATTTGATACAAAATCCTTTCCCTAACTAGTCAACAACTAGTTTTATTTCAATTTTGTTTAACTTATATATTCATCAATACAGCCAAAACTGCATTCAATCTTTTACATTTTCTCATAACTATCAGTAAGTTTCAATAATTTATCTTAGACCTTAATCGAACTGTAAATATTGGCGGTATTTTATTTTATATATTTTAATAGTCTTAGGTTTTATCTTATTACTTTTTTTATTTCGATATTGATTGAATAAAAAATGATTGTTATGCTTTTCATCAATTTCAACAACACTTTTAGCCCCTTTATAAATAGCGAAATTTTTTGACCAATAAAATCTTTTTCTCTTTAAAAAAACACCTTTGTCGAACTCGTACAAAAATAAGTTCAACAAAGATGTCAATATATATTTAACCTTTCAAATATTCTCTTTACTTTAATCAATAAGGCTGTTTATTGGCGGATAGCTTAATCAACTTTTGCTACATACCACTTATTAGCAGTTAAATACCCATGTTTCGTCTTTAACCTTGGTATGCCATTATTTGTATATTCGATTGCTTCAACTTCAACAATCGTATTCTTCTTAACGGCCTGTCCTTTTTTAGTAAATTCAACATTATTGTAGAAGCAATCATCAATTAAGAGCTTAACTTTTTTTGGATTAGTGACAAAGTAATTGTTATTGGTATTTCCAGCAGCTGTCACATAGTTTTTATTTGCAGTAAGATATCCTTCTTCTGTCTTCAAGCGAGGAACACCTTTAGAGGAATACTCAATGCCCTTAACTGGAACGACAGTCCCAGATGATAAGGTTCTGCTAGCATTACGAAACTCTACATCAGTATATAGTTTATCTGACACTCGCATAATAATTTGGTGCGGATTTTCAGTGAAGTAATTATCTGAATTTGATACCAATTTTGTAACATATGATTTGTTAGCAGTTATATAACCTTTGGCAGTCTTTAATCTAGGCAATCCGTTTTCGGTATAATCAACACTTAAAACTTTGATTAATGTATCTTTGGAAACAAACTCACCTTTTTTACTGAAATTTACATCTTGATAATAATAATCATTTGTTTTCATAACTACATACTCTGGATAATCATATAGATAATCTTTGATGTTTGGCACAACTTTTTGGGCATAACTTTTATTAGCCGTTAAATAACCATTTGGGGTAATCAAACGAGGAACTTGATTTTCACGGTACTCGATTCCCACGACAGGAACTAAACTTCCCTTGGAAACAGCTGCTCCTTTATATAAGAAGTCTGGATCCCCATAAAAATTATCATTATTTTTCATAATAATTTGCCCCGGATTAACCGTATGATAGTTGGCAATCCAAGATCCAGTAGCTACTACATAGTTCTTGTTAGCCGTGAAATAATACCCATTCGCCGTCTTCAATCTAGGAATTCCTGATTTTGTTTTCTCAATAGCAGTTACGGTTAAAACACTGCCTGCAGTTACTTTATTTGCTTTTGTCTTAAATTCTACATCTTTGTAATAGGTATCTTCATTTCTAGTAATTACTTGTCCAGGATTAGATGTGTAGTAAATATCTTCTAATCCTTTATATTGTTCAACTATATTTTTATTTGCAGTCAAATATCCTTTCGCTGTTTTCAATCGAAATATACCACTTTGAGTATAAGCTAAATCTTCAACTTCTACTATTGTTCCCTTCGAAACCTTAGACAATCTTTGCTTAAATTCTGGGTCAGCATAGAAATAATCATCGCTTTTCAAACGAACTTTTTTAGGATTTGTCGTAAAATACAAATCAATATTGCTTTGTGCTGCCAATACATAATCTTTATTTGCTGTTAAATAACCTTGGTCTGTGACCAATCGAGGAATTCCTGCTGAACTATATTCAATTCCCTTAATGGTAACTAGTGTATTTTTTTTAACTTGCCAACCAGGAATTCTAAACGCCACATCTTGGTAAAAAGTATCGTCATTTTTCATGATTACTCGACCTGGATTAGTTGTGTAATACTTACTTAAGTCAGGGCCACTACTATTACCCATATTTAAAAAATTACTATAGGTCATGGAAATATCAAATGGACGCCCTTCATAGTTAGCTAAGCCAGGGAAATACATTTGCGAAGACCATTGCCAAGCACCATGGTCATTATTCCACTGCATGGAACTATCAGGAGTATATGGATATTGCGCTACCCATACTCTGTCTCTTCCGAAGGCGGAGGTATCGATATAACCAGCTGTTAACCACCATTTGCCGACATACAACGCATCATTTTTATACCCCAGTGCCTTTAATTGCTGGTTAAATGCAATAGAATTAGCATGGGCGTTTCGTCCATTGTTTGTAAGCGTTGGATCTTCCGCATCATTAAACATTATGGTATTTTTATCTAAGCCAGAGTTAGCCGCCGCCTGAGCAAAATATCTTGCTTCATCTTGTGCTGTCGCAGCAGAGACATACATACTATAGTGATATGCTGAAACTTTTAAGCCAGCAGCTTTGGCATTTCTAATTTGGCCAGCAGCATATGGGTTAACATACCAAGTTCCTTCTGTCAATTTAACCGAGACGCCTGTTACACCATAACTTTTAATTTTTTGATATTCAGCTACTGAAATGTCGCCATTCCAACTAGAAACGTCAATAAAATTCTTGCCAGGCAAATTAGGATCATTCGCATAGACGTTCGCAACTGTTGCTCGCGCTACCCTAGAAGAAATGCCGTTTTTCATAGCATATGTTCCTTTTTTATGGTTCGTTCCTTCACGTGCTGCTTCTTGATAATCCGCTTCATCTTGGTCAATGTTCTTTTTTTCTACTTCAGAGCTTTGTGATGCTTCTGTTTTACCATCTGTTGTGCTTGTTTCTGAAACAGAAGAATGTTCTTCGGTTGTACTATTTGTTGAAGAATCAAGAGGCTCTTCTTTTGTGCTTGAAGCAGAACTATCGCTTTCAGAGGTATTTTCTTCTGTAACAGAAGATGTATCCTCCGTTGAATTAATCGTTTTTTCTGACGTAGCTTGAGTGACCAAGCCAGTCTCCCCCGTTGTTTCTGTTTTTACAAGCTCTTCTCCTGATGCAATCACACTAAAACTATTTAATAATACGGTACAAATTAACATACCTGAAATGATTTTTTTCATGAAACTCTCCTTATATATTTAATAATATGTATCTTTCTTAAATACTCGCCATTAATCCTTAAAAAAATGTGCATCCTATAACCTTCAACTAATTGTTTTCACATTTTAAAACTAACACCAATTATTATCTCATACCTTTATTTCAAATTCAATTACGCTTTTTTAACATTCCTATATCAATTTTTTACTTTTAAATGGTAAAAAGATGAAAACAGATCTTTAATCGATTGTTTTCATCTTTTATTTATTTTTTAAGATATTCTGTGTATGATTTTTTAGTATCAACAATTAGCGCTTCATGATGGGGTTGGCGATCTTCCTCTGGTGGCAATTGCATATAATCCCCAAAAACCTCTGTTAAGTAGCGCTTGTAGCCCACTGGTATTGGCATTTTTGTATCTTCAAACGGAACAAAAATAGCAGATTTAAAATCTTCCAAATGATAAATATTACCCATGTAGCGTGGTCCGACACATAATTCTGTGACATAAGGAGTT
This sequence comes from Enterococcus sp. HMSC078F03, assembly GCF_001811595.1. NCBI lineage: Bacteria > Bacillati > Bacillota > Bacilli > Lactobacillales > Enterococcaceae > Enterococcus > Enterococcus sp. HMSC078F03. Next base: position 163,433 of record NZ_KV805560.1, read on the forward strand.
GAGCCAAAGGAATATTTGGTCATTCTTTTTTCAGCAAAGCGCCAAATATGATAGCGAACCTTTTTCGATGGAAAAATATTCAATAATACTCGACTCCCCGTTGCTAAAATGCCACCATGTTTTTCTGGTACCACTTGTGAACAGAATAAAGCATAAATTAATGCCCAAATTTTTTGTTTCTTCCTTTGAAAATTTCCTTTTGGCGCACCATCTAAAGGAAAAATATCGATAGGAATACCATGAGGAATTGCCAATCCATCTTGATAGGTTTTAATAAACGTTGTCTGTGCATCCCTAATTGTCATAAATGAATTATGATCATTATACGTTTTTGAAGCAACTAACAATGGATACCGCTCTGCATCTGCATATTTAGGCCAAAGCACTTTTAATTTTTCATAATCTGGTCTTGGCATAAAGAAATCTAAGTCATCATCCCATGGAATAAAGCCTTGACTGCGGATTGCTCCAATACAACCGCCTCCACAAAAATAACAGGTTAGATTATGTTCTTCACAAAAAGCTACAAAATATTTTGACATGCGTAAAACAACTTGTTGAATTTCTACTAATTGCGTCTGTGTTGTTTGTTCCACTTCTCCTTTTCCTCCCTATTCATTCTTTGCATATTTAAATGTTGTATAGAATAAAAAACGCATTAAGTAGAATGAACTCTTAATAACTGAAAACTGTTCATTTTGACGCAAAATTTTCCAAACCCAACTGATTGTATTCCATTTGTTAGAAGATGTAGAGGTGGTTAGCTTACGATAAATGGCTAATTTTTCGTTAATAAAATAAACCGTATTTATTTCTTTCAAAATGTTTAACCAAGTAGCATAGTCTTCATGTTTTAAATCCGGCATTAAATGGCGTTTAAGCAGCTTAGACTCAACCACGACCGTTAAACAGCCGATAGTATTTGTTTTTAAAAGATCTTGATAGCTTTGTGGTCCCTCACTAAAATTACGCTCATGAGTAATTTTGCCCCCTTCATTACATACAAAATAAGAACTACATGTAAATAAAAGTTTTTTTTCTTCCATCCACTTGATTTGAACTTCTAATTTATTAGGAAGCCATAGATCATCACTATCTAAAAAGGCAATATATTGTCCCTTTGAAGCTTCAATTCCTTTATTTCTGGTCTTTGCAATGCCCATGTTCTGTTCATTTTTCAGTAAAAAGATTCTTGAATCTTTTTCCATAAAGGCAAGTGCAATATCAATAGAATCATCTTTACTTCCATCATCAATGAGTAATAATTCCCAATTCTGATAGGTTTGTTCCAGAACGCTTTCAATAGATTTTGATAAAAATTTGCCTGCATTGTACATAGGCATAATAATTGAAACAAGTGCTGTTTCCATTTGTTCACTCCTCGTTGCATTTTATGTAAGAATGTAACAGTTTATATTATCGCATAGCTCTTTTATTATTTCAACGTTCCTTGTTTCCAAAAAAAGTTTGAGACATAAGCTTAAATAACTTATGTCTCAAACTTTTAACGGTAAATTCTAATAGCATTCTCTTTACAATAATCCATCGTCAATTCTTCACGTTCTTCAGACTCATCCAATCCTCTTGATGATACTTTATCAAAGAGAATTTTGATGGTTTGAAGCAGAATTTTCATATCCAATAGTAATGAATAATTCTTGATGTACAGTAAATCAAAGTTCAATTTACTATTGTAGTCAGAAGCATACTTCCCATAAACTTGGGCATAGCCGGTAATCCCCGCACGTACATTGTGACGTAAATAGTAATTCGGGTTTTCCTGATTAAATTGATCAACAAAGAATGGTCGTTCAGGACGTGGTCCGACAATAGACATATCTCCGCGAATAACGTTGATTAGTTGTGGCAACTCATCAATACGTAAAGCGCGCAAGTATTTACCAACTGTAGTGACGCGACTGTCGTTACTTGTAGATAAGACTGGACCTGATTTTGCTTCCGCTGTTGCCGACATCGTTCTAAATTTTAAAATCGAGAACTCACGTTGATCTAATGTAATCCGAGTTTGTTTGTAAATCACTGGTCCCGGTGAGGTTGCTTTGACTAAAATTGCTGCAATAAGCATTAAGGGGGAGGTAATCACAAATAGGCAAACAGAGACTAAAATATCGAATAAACGTTTAATAAAATTCTCTTCTGGTTGGATTTCAAAATTTGAGACTTCGATAATACTTTCATCTTCAAAGTTCATCATGTTTGGTTTTAGCATAATTAGATTTTCAAAACTTGTATCTAAAAAGATTTTTTTCTTGTGTTTGACAATTAATTGATACAATTTTACTTTTTCGTTCTCATCAACATTACTTGAAATATAAACAATATCGATTTCATCGATAATTTTTTTTAAGTTTTCATAGTAATTGCTGACAACAACGCTCGTTACTTTATGCTTGTTATTTTTATCAGACATAAAGTTTTGAATTGACCGCATAACTTGATTTTCTTTACCTAGTAAAACAACTTTTCGCTCATTGCTGACCTTTAAGTAAAGATAATAAACAAGAATTCGCCAAAGACTTAGAACAATAATTCCGATTATAAAGGAATATCCTAAAACAGAACGCGGGAACGTAAACCAACGTCCGGCAAATGTCACAATCATAATCGTTAAAGTCATTAAAATTTGACCAATCACCGTGACAAAAATGATGTCACTAATTTTGCGATTATAAAAAATATACGCACCTAACAACAAATTCAAAAAGATAAAAAAGATTGAAATGTAAATTGCAGATTTTTCATAAGCCACAAAGTTAAATGAAGGAATTTCTCGGCCAAATTTCACCATAAACCCTAAGATGATTGATAAATTATAGAGCAAAACGTCTGCTAAAATAATTACAATTCGTCTTGCATTACTCCATTCACTTTTTGATGTCATTAAAAACTTCCTCTCTTCACTTCCAGTAATTACATTATTTGTAATAACATGCAATCCCTATATTACCATAATGTCAGCAGACAAGAAAGTTCTATAGGATGAAAATTATCTGCGATGTCTTTGGACACGACTTAATTCTTCAGGTTGATCCCAGCCCTCTTCGTCAACAGGTGTTATTGGGCGCTCTTCATTGCTAACAGGACTTGTTTGTTTCATTCGTTTTCTTCTTTTAGGCGTCGTTGGTCTTTCATGTCTTCCTCGTTTTTTCTCTGGCCGGAAGTAGAAGGCTAGGCCAAGGAAACTATAAACAATCGGCATCCAATGAGGCGCTAATAAAATATCTTCCATAAATGAATGAATCCAGATTAAAAGGAAGCCTAAAAGTAAACTAACTTGCAAACGATCCAATGTTTTTTTGCGGAAACCAATCAATAAAATCATACTGACTAAAAAACCAAATAAAATCAGATAGCCAATGACACCAAAATTACTTAATGTAAATAGAAAAGCATTATGTGTCCCCAGCGGTTTCCATGAGGCCACAAAAGGCTCCATACCGACTTTAATATGTTGAGGATTAGATAACCATTTAGCAAAAAACTCATGCCAAATTCGTTCTCTTCCTGTAAATAAATCAACAGTATCCGATTCCGCACATAAGTAAAATAACAATGGTCCCAATGCAGCTACTCCGACAAAACCAAACAGCCAAACTTTCGAACGTTGCAAGAAACGTTTTGGTAAAAGATTATCCACCAGAATAAAACCAACTAAAATGGCAAAAGAGGTTTTTGATTGACTGACCCATGTACCTAAAACACCACCAATGTATACAGGTAAAAGCAGCAGGTTAAAAACCTTATTTCTATATGCTTTGATCAAACTACTGGCCATCATTGTTGAAAACATCAACGTGGCACCAATCGTATTGGTATTAATCCAAATACTTTCTAGTTTATTTGATTCTTTAAAAATTTCGTCTGCTGGAATCAACTGAGGCAACTCCACGGACATCCGATACAAAGTCGCACTCAAAGCAACTAAAGAGACAATTAATAAAAGCGTTTGATCCAAACGATCAAAGACACAAACTTTAAAACAAAGGACCAACAAAATAATTAAAGGAATCATTGTATCTGTTTGCATCGTGCTATGACGGATTGATTCCGTAAAGTGAAACAAGAGCCAGGTGGCTAGCGCCAACGCTACGGTCAGCCAGTCAATAAATTTTAATTTCGTACAATTTAATAGCAGTACAAGTATTACTGCTATTAATAATAAAATTGAACTATTGGCATACATATATTTTGTGACTGGCGCATCAATTCCTACGACCCACATCGTATACGAGCCGATCATTGTAACTAATAAAATAAGTCGACCGATTCTATTCAATACTTTTCCCATATTCAAACCTCATTCCATGAATGAATCACTAGTCGTTTATTCGATAAATATATGCCCCGTTCTGATCAGGTCCATATAATTTTTCAAAATGAATCGTTGGTGTGTCTAACGGTTCTAATGGTTTATAAACGACCGCATATTTAATCCCATATTCTTTTAATTTTTCTGGAGATAAACGAGCAATAATCGCGTCTTTTTGCATCAACTCTAAAACAGGAGTCTGATTTCCTACTTCAACATTGATGTGCGCATAGCGATTATAAATAAATGTGTCTTTTCCTTTTGGATCTAATGGTTTCCAAGCCTCTAAGTCAGGTGTAAAAGCGACACCGTTAAAGGTATGCACACCTAACATTGGCAAATAGCCATACATCAAGCGTTCGCCCACCCACAATTGGTTGGGGTCTTTTTTGTTAATTTCTTCCACTTCTACCGCTAATTTTTTTCCATAGACAGCAGAAACGCCACGAGAAATTGGATTTACAAAGGCTCCAGAAACCATAATGATTCCTAATAAGACAAGGACAAATAACGTGCGCCAACGTTTAAATAAAGCAACAATTAAAACGGTAGCGACAACCAAGACACCAATGATGTCCATTCGTGTAACGTATAACCGTAAATTGCCCGTATATAAAACAAAGAAATACAGAACAACATTTAATCCTAGCGCCCCTAACCAGGCCATCATTGGAATTTTTGCTTGACGATTCCATAAATAATCGATGAACCATAAACTCAACAACACAGCGGCAAACCCAAAGGATAACATCGCCCGTTGTTCTGGCACATAAGACCACAATGTCAACTTAGCAAAAATTGTTGGAAATTGAACGCTCATCCAAACTAAGTTAAATAAACAATACACGAATAAGACAAAACCGTAAATGTTTTCTTTTATTTTTTTATAAAAAATAAATGGTGAGAGCGGCAAAATAACAAAAAATAAATGATAAAAACTACTGATTTCCGAATTATTGGAATATGGAACGTCTTGAAACGGTAATTTCCAGTTTGTTAAAAATAACAAAATATCTCGTTTGGGTATATCGCCACCTAAACTTACCCGTTTTCCTGGATAAGCGGTATCCATTACTGCTTTTAAGGAATCCAATGAGCCATATAGCGATCCGCCAACAATAATCGCCGTCATCAAGAGTGCCCCACCTATCAGGACCCCATCCCACTTATCCAACTTAATTTTTTTACGAAACTCTAAAAAGAATAAAATTAAAAATAATAAAATCAAATAACCAAGTGGTACTTGTAACGCAGGATAAATAACTAAAACAAATCCTGAGGCCATAATAACAGCCGTTATCGCACAAATGACACGACGTCGAACACTACTATGATAATAGAAATAATTATAAATTCCCACTAAAAAACCTAAGCCAAAAAATACTAAATCTCCAACTGGCGAGACAAACCACCATTGAAGGGCCGAAGAAAACGGAATCCAAACACTTGCTAACAAAGCTAAATATTTATTCCGCCGCGTGACGATCAAACCAATTTCAAAAGAGAATAAAATCAAACCAATTAATTTAAGATTCCAATACCAAGATAATCCATATTCTTTACCCAGCAGCACGTAGCCCCACGTAAAAGGTTTCGCTAACGTGGCCAAATTCCACGCTGGCGAATTATAGCCTACCACCATGTCTTGCCCATTTAACGTAATCACATCATTATGTGTTTTCAAACCCGTTTGTGTTTGAGAGAGACTAAATGGGGTTTGAACGAGCCATTCATCCGAACGAACACCTCTTGGTTCACCAGCAATTAATGAACTTTTTTGTCCATCCGCATATTCAGAAACATACGCATCCCACATGTTTAATGAACTCCCATGGACTTTAAAGGCGACCAGTAAAATAAAAATGACTGCCGCTAGCAGATAGCGCCAGCGTAACAAATGATCAACCAAGCGAGCGCTCTGCTCAGCTTGGTTGCTTAATGGTTGTTTTTCTTTTCTTGTAGTTAGTTGTTGTTCCATCTTTTCGCTCCATTTCGTCATCCGCAATTGCATCTAGTCAATTCGTAATGAAAAGTTGGGAATATCCCTTGTCAGATTAGGATTATAAAATGGATCATTTTCAATTAAAGGTCCCCATTTTTCTTCCATCATCACTTTTTCTTGTTCAAAACGTTTTTTCTTTTTGCCTTTATCATCATATCCACGAGTTTGAGATTCAAAATGATAAAGCTCTGCTTCATGAAGCCAAACATTGTCACGTCCTAAAGCTTGGACTTTCAGGCATAAATCAACATCATTGAAAGCTACGGTAAACGCTTCTTCAAAACCACCAACTGCATCAAAATCTGCTTTTTTCATAAGTAAGCATGCGGCAGTTACTGCTGAATAATTGACATTAATAGCTAACCGGCCAAAATAGCCTAAGTCACCATGGGGATACCCATAATGGCCATGCCCAGCGACACCACCTAATCCTAAAATAACACCTGCATGTTGAACCGTATTATTTGGATACAATAATTTCGCACCTACACAGCCAATCCGTTCTTGCTGAGCAAATGAAACCATCAAAGTTAACCAATTCTCTGTAATCACTTCGGTATCATTATTTAAAAATAACAAATACTCTCCGTGCGCTTTTTTCGCTGCACGATTGTTAATAGTTGAGAAATTGAATGGAATATCGATTGATTCAACGAAAAAGCGGCCAGGCAATTGTTTTTCAAATTCTGCATATAATTCGTGCATTTTTGGATCTGTACTTCCATTGTCAGCCATAATAATCTCGTAATTTTGGTAGGTTGTTTTTTCAATAATCGATGAAACACAACGTTGTACGTCTTTATAGCCATTTTTAGTTGGAATAATAATTGAGACTAACTTTTCAGATTCAATGTCATAATAAACATCGTATAAGCCATTCGCCGCCCCATGCGTTGCATGGCCATTAATTTCTCGACGAACAAGCGCATCTTGCACGGCTCTTAGTCCCGCTTCAAAAGCATAACCTTTGGAACCCTGGTCCACTGCTGTTGAGGTCGGTAGCATCCGCCAATAGTAAAGAACTTTTGGAATATGTTTGATGCGTTCTTTTGTCGTTTTTTCAGTAAATCTTAAGACTAAATCGTAGTCTTGAGAACCTTCGTAACCTTTTCGAAAGCCACCAATTTCTTCTAGAATACTCCGACGATACACGCCTAAATGCGAAATGTAATTGGTTCCTAAAAGTAAATCAGGTGACCAATCTGGTTTAAAGGCTGGATCAGAACGATTTCCATCCATGTCAATCTTATCTTCATCACTATAAATTAAATCCAGTTCTGGGTTTTCATTAAGCACTTTAACCACTTCATAAAAAGCATTGATCGCTAATTCATCATCGTTGTCTAGTAAGGCGACAAATTCTCCGGTAGCAATCGCTAAAGCAGAGTTGGTTGCTTCGGAAATATGACCATTTTGTTCACGAAAGACGACCCGAATTCGCTCATCCAATTGCTGGTACTCTGTTAAAATCTTTTTGACATTGGAATCTGTTGAGGCGTCATCGGCCATACATAATTCCCAATTAGTATAGACTTGATTCAAAATAGAATCAATGCACAACCGAAGCCATTTTTCTTCAACATTATACACTGGCATCGCAATGGAAATTTTAGGTTGATAATGAAATGTTGCGATTTCTTGCGTCATCGCTTCTATGTCTAGTACTTCATTTCTAGCTAACCAGTTAGGATACGAAGCTTGATTTCTTAGTTTCTCAATTTTCGCTCGTTGAATGGTATGAGAAATACCATTTTTAGCCATATACTTAAATCCTTTTTTGGCTTTTATCCAAAGACGAGTTACTTTATCTTCTGTCCCTGGAATCACTGGATATTTTTTATTCAAGGGAAAATCCACCGTTACAACATGTGCTGATGATTGAAAATGAAAAGGGAGTACTTTTTTTTGTTTAATTCCTTCAAGTGTAACAACAAAGCCAGCTTCAATCGCAGGCTCTGTTTGATAAATTTGATTAACATCTTCACGTAAAACGCGCTGAATGTTATAAGTGGACACTTGGTTTTCATTATTAATTGTGAAAGTTGGGCTTTCTTTAGTGATTGTATCCAACGCCCAACCTGTAATGGTTAAATTATTTGTTGCTTTGTCGCGATAGATACTATCAAAGATCACCTTAATGTCTTCATTCATGTGCATTCTCCTTATAGATGTTTCGGATTTCGGTAGGGATCAACTAAAGCTTCCGCGGTCCATTTTTCCGCAAGTTCTTTATAAGATCCTTTTTTATCATGGTTTTGCATTTTTTCGTCTGCTTTCAAAATTGCATAGGACACATATACATTTCGTTTACCAGCGCTAGCAAATTGTAACGATAAATCGACACCCATCCATTCTTTTCCTAAGTTTTCGTTAATTCCTTCTAAATTTAGGTAAAGTTGTTTGTTGAATAGTAAGCAGTCTTCAGTTGCTGCTTGAATATTTCTTGGTAAAGCAATTCTGTAATAGTAACCTAAGCTTTTACCAGGGGTGCCTTTTTCGGGATAAAGTAATCGACCTTTGTCTGTATCAACTGATACTCCTACTGTTTCCACACGATAGCGTGCGTCAACTACGCGGCCAGTCACTAAACCAGAGGTCTCTTGTTGACCAATGTTCATTAACTCTTTTAACCAATCATTTTTCGTTGGTACCAATCCAGCATTTAATAAAGCCACATATTCTCCCTTAGCAGCTTGAATCATGCCATGACGTGTTTCTGTTGAAACATAACGAAGACGGTCATTTTGGATATTTATTTGATTCTCGAAGCGTGCAGGCAATAGAATTTCATAATTTGTATAGGCAGTTTTTTCTAATAATTGACGTAAGTAGCTACTCATATTCTCTGTATCATTCGTAATAATCAATGATACCATCGGCACATGATCATAAAGATAGTTAATTTTATAGGAACCATAAAATTCGGCAATCTCTACTTGTGCTTTTAAGCCACGGCGTTCCGTTGCCGCTTGGACCGCTTTTTGACCAGCTACATAGGCGTAACCTTTGCTTTCAGGGTTTAGAGCAGTCGATGATTCAATGGCACGCCAATGATACATCATACCAGGAATATGCTTGATTTTCGTTGCTTGTTCCGTTGCTCGTAATACGAAATCATAGTCTTGAGCGCCGTTATATGCTGAGTTCAATCCGCCTACTTTTTCTAATAAATCACGTTTCACAACAACAAAGTGTGTAATGTAATTATGGTTTAAAATCAGTTCTGGATTCCAGTCCGATTTGTAAAACGCGTTGAAGCGACGACCATTTTCTGTAATTTTATCTTCATCAGTATAAAGAAAATCAATCGTTGGGTCTGTATTTAAAGCTTTGACCACTTCATATAATGCTTGTGGCGCTAATTCATCATCGTTATCCATGAAACCAACAAAATCGCCAGTAGCAATCGACAAAGCTGAGTTAGTTGCTTCTGAAATATGTCCGTTTTCTTCGCGATAAATAACTTTGATTCGTTGATCTAGTTCTTTATATTTTTCTAGCATGGGCTTAATATGTTCGCTTGGCGATGCATCATCTGCTAAACATAACTCCCAATTTTCATAGTACTGATTTTGTAAAGAAGAAACGCACGCTGCAAGCCATTTTTCTTCGACATTATAAACAGGCACAGCGACAGAAATTTTAGGCTGAAATTGGAACGTTTTAATTTCCGCTAAAACTGCCTCCACGTCAACAGGGGATTCTGCTTTTTCTTGTCGTTTAAAGTACCACTTCACTGAGCCCATCAAACCACGTGTCTGAATCGAACGCCATGCTCGATCAAATTTCGTGCCCGGTTGAACCATGTTTGGACGCTCCACCACGTATTGAACCTTCTGGCCTGATTTGGTGTCAATGTTTAACGTGTAGGCTGGTAAATCTTCTGGATCTTTAATCGTAATGACAAAACCATAATCTTGATCGCCTTCTAATTCAAACATATCAATAACATCCCGACGATATTCTGTTTCCACCGTATAAGTGACTGATTCACTAGCTTCTGCAATACTGAATCTTAGCGGATAATTTGTTTGTTTGTCATACGCCCACCCTCTGATAACAGAAACGTTATTTTCTACATCGCGAGCAATATCATTGATGGTTAAGTTAATCATTTTATCAAATTTAGTTAACGTGATTCGTTTATATTTTCCAGTAGGCATAGGGGCAGTCTCCGTCTGTTTATTCATTTCTTCTAAAAATTGATTTCTTTCATCTAACAGTGCATGAATAAAGGTATTTTCACGTTCTGAATAGTTGCCTTCAAAGAAATAATCAATGGCTACTGTCAGGTCTTTGCCTGCCATTTGTGCATCGGTTACTTCGATTACAGGGACTTGCGTATCTAAGAAATAATAGATATTCTCTTGTACCAGAAAAGCATTCGTGGCTGCGACTGGGACTGTCTCGCCGTCTATCGTCATGGATAATTTGACAATTGCCCCCGTTAAACTTGGGAATAATTTTATCAGTTGGACGTCTTCTGGTATCTTCAGTTGGAACTGTTTTGTTTCAGGTTTTTGTAAATCAACTGGTTGATCCAACTCAGTCTCTTTTTCTTCGCCGCAATTAATTAAAATATGAACGTTTTTTTCATTGTATGAATTTACTGGTGTCACTCGCTCTGGCTGTTCTACTGGTTCAGCAGTCAAGGCAAAAAAGTACTGATACACTTCACCAAAGGGACGCGCTTTAAAAGCTGCTTGTACTTCTACAGGTAACGCTTCATATGTCGTAGGAATTTCGTTGTAGCCAACTTGATTAAATGTAAAATCTTCTTTGGCAATGTATAAACCAACTTCTGCAAAAACTTTTTCAAATCCTTCTTGTAAATAGAATGATTTATGCGTAGCATCCAACAGCCCAGTTTCATTCCACGTTAAACGATTATTAAATAAATCAATTAAGACCGAATTATGCGCCAAATTAGGGAAAGTGATTAAGATTTGACCGCCTGGTTTTAAAAATGGTTTAACTTTTGCTAAGGCGCTTTGAGGATTCATTAAATGTTCCAACACATCCGCAAAAACGATATAATCAAACGTCTTACCAGCAAAGTATTCGACCCAATCATTTTCATCAATATTGCCATAAAAGGCATCTGTTGAAAATTGACTGACATGATCATAAAGTTCTTTGTCTAATTCAACAATTGAGACCTGGCACTTTTTTTCTTCCATCAAATAGCTAGTCATTCGCCCATTACCTGGACCAAATTCCAAGACATCACTATTTTCTTTGATTTGTGCTACGATTTTCCCAACACTGGTACTCTCGTCTGTTTCCATTTCAAAATCATACTTCATCTTTTGTCGTATCCTTCCATTTATGATCTAAGATGACAATTCCTTCTCCGGCATAACGACCGGTAATAAACATCGTCACGTATTTTGTTTTGTAGACTAATGGGACTGTTGCATGTTCCTCAAAGAAAGCAATATCAAAATAATATTCACCTGTTAATAATGACATTTTTTCATATTCTAAATAAAAAACATTCCGTCCTTTTTTCCAAGGAATTTGCACGCCATCTAATAACGTATTTAAGCCACAGACATAATGGTTGTCCACTGTTCGAATAGCGACCCCACAAACAGGCTTCTTAATTTGGTCATTTTTGACAGTATATTCAATTTTTACAATCACTTTTTCATCTTGCGTTACCATTTCTAATGGTTCATAATCCGCATTTAAAAGTTCCGCATGATCCACCTCAATAATATCTGGTGTTGGGGTTTCATCTTTCATGGTCGCTTCGCGGTCAACTGTTTTAATTGATTTCTTTTTCAAAAAGTTTTCGTAATTGGTAGTCACGTCCATCGTATCTCCATATTCAACGACTTTCCCGTGTTGCAACCAAAAAGTTCTATCACAAAAACGACGGATGGAGTTTACATCGTGAGAAACAAATAAAATTGTTTTACCAGAATTTTTAATTTCCGTAAATTTTTCCATACATTTTAATTGAAACTCTAAATCCCCGACAGCCAACGCTTCATCGACAATTAAAATATCTGGGTCCACGTTAATAGCTACCGCAAAAGCCAAGCGGACAAACATACCACTAGAGTATGTCTTAACTGGTTGATACAAATGATCGCCGATGTCAGCAAAATCAATGACATCTTGGACACGCTCTTCCATCTCTTCTCGGGAAAAACCCAAGACCATTCCATTTAAGAAAATATTTTCATATCCTGAATATTCAGGGTTAAAACCTGAACCTAATTCAAGCAACGCTGAAATTTTCCCATTAATCACCATGGACCCGGAGGTTGGTGTTAGTACTCCTGTAATAATTTTTAACATGGTTGATTTCCCAGAGCCATTTTCGCCGACAAAACCAATCATCTCGCCTTTTTTAATTTGCATCGTGACATCGTCTAACGCATAAAACAAATCGTGGTAAGATTTTTTAGTTGGACTAAGCGCTTCTTTAAACCGATCGGACGGCTTTTTATACATGTTGTATGTTTTGGTAATATGTTGGATATCGATTGCATATTCTGACATGTCGTTCTCTCCTTATAGTACATCTGAAAAATGTGGTTTTAAGCGTCTAAACACGGTTGAGCCAATTAATAGTAAAACAATAGTAACTCCCCAGAAATATAAGCTATATTGCCAATGTTCCCAGAACCATGCACCGCCTAAATAAGATTCGCGGTATCCTTGAACAATATAATATAATGGATTGATTTTTAAGATTGTCGCAATCATTCCAGTTGGTTGCCATAAAATTGGCAATGTCCACATAACTGTTTGCATAATGATATTGATAAATTGCATAATATCAGGTAAAAATGGTTGTGTTGAAGCAGTAATCCACGTAATTGCTGTTAAAAAGACTAATAAACAAGCTAAGTAGTAAATTAATTGCAAACTGTACAGACTTGGGTAATAACCGTTAGCTGTAGTAATTACAAAACCAATTAGAATGAAAAACAAGTGGGTGTACAAGTTCGATAAAATTTTAGACGTTGGTAAAATTTGTACATTAAACACGACTTTTTTAACTAAATAACTATATTCACGAAACACATTCGTGGCTGATAATAACGAATCTGAAAAGAAGAACCAAGGTACCATCCCTGTTACTAAATAGACAATGAACGGCATATTGTCGCCTGCTCTAGAACGAAGGCCTACAGAAAAGACAAACCAATACGTCAAAACAGTTACTAATGGCGTTAAAAACGCCCAGACAATTCCTAGTGCTGAACCAGCATACTTGGCCTTAAAATCATTAAATGAAAATTGTAGTAACAATTTTTTGTTCTGAAAAATATTCTTGAAAATTGAAAATGTTTCTTTAAACATATACTTATTCCTTCCGTAATAAACTATTTTTATCTAAAATTTTTGAATACAAAAATGCCATTTTAAACAACATTTCTATTTTATCGATAAACGCCTAGCTTTTCAATAGTAGACCCCTTTTTATAAAGAAAAATTTAACTGATTTCGCTATATTAAAAAATCTTGTCCAATTTTTAGGAGATTATGCTACAATAATGGAGGTCTTGCATTTTTTGCACGGAAACTATTTTTGAGAGAAGGGAAATTATGGTTCTTTTTATTATTTACGTATTTCTGTCTTCTGCTGGTCTGGTCTTATTTAAACTAGGTTCTAGCAGTTTGAACATCCAACTCCAACAAACAATCTTTTCAATGAATATCTCACTTATATCTTTATTAGGTTTATTTTGTTATTTAATTAGTTTTATTTTATGGATGTTAATTATTAGTCGTTCCGATGTTTCTTACATTGTTCCTTTAGGCGTTGCCTGTACAAACATCGCTATTTTAATTGCTTCAAATCTTATTCTAAAAGAGACAATTACAACGAATGCCCTTATTGGTGCTGTGGTTATTATTGTCGGCATTGTGATTATGAATCTTAAATAAAAAAGATCGCTATTCATTGAGCTGACCCTTAAAAATTAGACTTTCAGGTCCAACTTTTAAGGGTCACTACACATTAGCGATCTTTTTTATTTTCTTCAGATTTCATGATAGATAATTCCTGCAATAATGTTTTAATGCGATTTTCGTGTTTTGAAATCAACACAGAATTTTTAATTTCCATAATTAAAAGGACAATCACCGCAGCTGATAATAAGAAGTTTGATGTTGTTTCAAACCCAAAGGCCATTGCTAACCATTCTGCCACATGCGGGAAAATAGCAAAAATAATTAAGACAATTGAGATTAATAACCAAATCAAAGCATTTTTTAGGAGAAAAATATTTTTATTAATCCCTCGAATAATGTATAAGAAAAAGCCAATTGCAAATAAAAATAAAGCTAGCCATAACACGGTTGGTAGCATTAATCTCCCTCCTTCATAAAGGCAGCAATCAGAATTGCTGAGCCGACTTCCAGCATATACTTCACAGAAGCCAAGGCACGAATCGAAGAAACACCACCAAGCCGTTCCATCATATTGACAGGTCTTTCAACAATCACAAAGCGTTTTTTAATTAAGTGAACAATCGATTCTGGCTCGGGATAATTTGTCGGATAACGCTTTGCAAAAAAAGCAATCACTTTCCGATTTCCTGCTCGATAACCAGAAGTCACATCATAAATTGTTTTACCAGAAGCCATTCGAATACAAAAGGATAACAAACGAATACCAAAACGGCGCATTTTCGTACTTTGAAAAGACGCTTCGTTTCCAGGAATGAAACGAGAGCCAATCGAAAAATCACATTTACCCTCTGCTAATGGTTCCAGTAAAATAGGTAAACTATTGATATCATGTTGACCATCACCATCAAACTGAACCGCAACATCATACTCATTTTCTAAGGCATATTTATAGCCGGTCTGTACCGCCCCGCCAATACCTAAATTCAACACTAAATGAATGGCATTAATTTGGTTGGCTTCTAAAATTTGTTTGGTTCCATCTGTCGAGCCATCATTAATTACCACATAATCCAATTCATGTTGAAAATGCGTAACTTCCTGTTTAAATGTTTCAATGGAAGCAATCGTCCGCAAAATGTTTTCTTCCTCATTGTAAGCAGGAATGATTAAAAGTACCTTCATAAAGAGAAACACCTTTCCACTTTTTCTCTAACAAAACCCCTCACTTACACAAAACAATTTATTGTTGAACATTTTCTAACATTTGTGCTAAGGCTTCTTGCCAAGTAGGAATTTTAAAGCCTAACGCTTCTGTTTTACTTAAATCCATGACAGAATATTGTGGTCTTTGCGCCTTTTGTGGAAATTGAGTTGAATCCACTGGCAGTACTTCCACTTCAGTATCTTTTAAAATTTCTTTAGCAAACTGATACCAGCTACAGCTGTTTTCATTAGACAAATGATAAACACCAAATGGTGCTTTTTCTGCAATAACAAATGCCATAAATTCGGCTAACGTTCTTGTCCAAGTTGGGCGGCCAAACTGATCGTCCACTACCGTTAGTTGGTCTCTTGTTTCCGCTAATTTTTGCATGGTAAAGACAAAGTTATGACCGTATTGGCCAAATACCCATGATGTTCGAATAATATAATAGTCGTCCAGGATTTCTTGTACCGCTTGTTCACCTAATAACTTCGTCCGACCATACTCATTTAAAGGATTCGGTTGATCATCAATCGCATAGACGCCTTCTTTTTTAGTTCCATCAAAAATATAATCTGTACTTACATAAACAAGTGTCGCCCCCACTGCTTTAGCAGCTTCTGCAACATGACGTGTGCCATCTACATTCACTTTTTCATCTAATTCCTTGCCTTCGTCTTCTGCTTTATCAACAGCTGTATAAGCAGCACAATGATAAATGACGCTTGGTTGAATTTCTTTCACTTTTGCCAACGTACTATCCGCATCAGTAATATCTAATTCTGTGGAATCCGTTGAAACATACTCAATTCCTTGTTCGTCTAATAGGTGACGTAATTCTGTGCCCAATTGGCCATTTCCACCAGTAATTAAAATCATTTTTTTTCGCTCCTTCTTGAAAAAAAGGCAGGGCAAAGTAACTTTTGTACTTTGCCATCGCCTTTCGACTGTTATCTCACATGTCAGAAAAAATTACTGACCATTTTGTGCATATTTTGCTTCAACAGCTTCTTTATCTGCACGCCACCAGTCTTCATTTTCTGTATACCACTTGATTGTTTCTGCCAAGCCTTCACGGAAATTCGTGAATTCTGGTTCCCAACCTAATTCTTCGCGTAATCTGGTTGAATCAATCGCATAACGTAAGTCATGTCCTGCACGATCGTTGACATGCTCATAGGCATCAACAGGTTGTCCCATTAATTCTAAAATTAATTCCATCACTGTTTTATTGTCTTCTTCACCATCGGCTCCAATTAAATACGTTTCGCCAATTTGTCCTTTTGTTAAAATTGCCCAAACAGCCGAAGAATGGTCGTTTGTATGAATCCAGTCACGAACATTTTTACCAGCACCATAAAGTTTTGGTGTAATGCCACTTAAGACATTGGTAATTTGACGAGGAATAAATTTTTCAATATGTTGATATGGCCCATAGTTATTTGAACAATTTGAAATTGTTGCTTGTAAGTTGAAAGAACGAACCCACGCTTTGACTAACAAGTCAGAGCCTGCTTTTGTTGAAGAATAAGGACTTGAAGGATTGTAAGGCGTTTCGGCAGTGAATTTTTCCCCTTCGCCTTCTCCATGTCCTGGTAAATCTTCTCTTAAAGGTAAATCGCCATAAACTTCATCAGTCGATACATGGTGGTAACGAACATTGTTTTTACGGCAAGCTTCGATCAATGTGTACGTCCCAATCAGATTGGTTTGTACAAATGGGAATGGGTCGTTTAATGAGTTGTCGTTATGCGATTCAGCAGCATAGTGAACGACCGCATCTGTTTCAGCGACTAAACGATTAACTAATTCAGCATCAGCGATATCTCCTACGACTAATTCCACGCGATCACTTGGTAGACCTTCAAGATTTTTTTCATTTCCTGCATACGTTAATTTATCTAATACAGTTACATGAACTTCTGGATGATTCTTTACAACATAATGAACAAAATTTGAGCCGATAAAACCAGCTCCACCTGTTACGATGATTTTTTTCATAATTGAAACTCTCCTACTTTTTTCTTAAATTTCGCCATAGATAAACGGATTTTCCGCTTCAAATTCTTTTAAGGTTGGATGTTTTTGATCCTTTTCTGACGTAATCGCTTTTTCTGGCGCAATTGGCCAATCAATAGCTAACGCTGGATCGTTAAAAGCAATACCGCCGTCTGCTGCCGCATTATAGTAATTGTCACACTTGTACATAAAGTTCACGTTCGGTGTCAAAGTGACAAAACCATGGGCAAAACCTTTTGGTACTAAAAGCTGACGGTGATTATGTTCTGATAAAATGTAGCCTTCCCATTGACCATAGGTTGGACTCCCTTTACGAATATCAACAATCACATCTAATACCGCACCTGTTACAACGCGAATTAGTTTGGTTTGCGCAGCTTCGCCTTTTTGAAAATGCAATCCACGCAAGACACCTGCTTCTGTTGATAATGAATGATTATCTTGGACAAAATCAAAGTCTAATCCATGTTCTGCAAATTTAGCTTTGGAATAACTTTCTGTAAAAAAGCCACGATGATCACCGAAAACATCCATTTCGATAATTTTGACATCTTGTAATTTTGTATCAATAACTTTCACGTTTCTTCGCTCCTATTCTGCTGCTAAACGTAGCAAGTATTGGCCGTAGCCATTTTTCTTCAATGGTTGTGCCAATTCTACCAATTGTTCTTTTGTAATATAGCCCATTCGATAAGCAATTTCTTCCAAACAAGCGACTTTTAAATTTTGACGTTTTTCAATTGTTTCAATAAATGTTGACGCTTCTAATAAGGATTCGTGTGTGCCTGTATCTAACCAAGCAAAGCCACGGCCCATTACCTCAACAGAAAGTTTATTTTTTTCAAGGTAGACTTTATTAACGTCTGTTATTTCTAATTCCCCACGTTCTGACGGTTTGATCCCTTTCGCAATTTCAACCACTTCATTGTCGTAAAAATACAAACCTGTCACTGCGTAATTTGACTTCGGTTGTGCTGGTTTTTCTTCAATAGAAAGCGCCCGCATCTCTTCATCAAATTCTACCACGCCGAAACGCTCTGGATCATTTACATGGTAACCAAAGACTGTTGCCCCTGACTCTTTAGAAGCCGCTCGTTGCAACATTTTTGATAAGCCGCCACCATAATAAATATTGTCCCCTAAAACTAAGCAGACACTGTCATCACCAATAAATTCTTCACCAATAATAAATGCTTGCGCCAAACCATCTGGGCTTTCTTGTACCGCGTATTCGATATGAATGCCTAAATCATGGCCATCGCCGAATAAGCTTTCAAAACGTGGTGTATCTTCTGGTGTAGAGATAATCAAAATTTCATTAATTCCCGCCAACATTAACGTTGACATTGGGTAATAAATCATTGGTTTGTCGTAAATTGGCATTAATTGTTTTGATGTTGCTTTTGTTAACGGATATAAGCGTGTCCCGCTTCCGCCTGCTAAAATAATTCCTTTCATGAACAATCTCCTTAAATACTTCTATTTTTAGTTTCTATAAAACCAAATATCCTTCCCTATTATCGCATTAAGCATAGGGTTTGTCATGTTTTTTACGTAAATTTTACAAATCTGTAAAAGTTTAGCGTTGTTCCTTTAAACGCTGATGTAAAGCTTTTAATAAATTCACACGCCAATTTAATTTTTGTTGGAAACTTGTTTTGGTAATAATAGGGCTGACATTCGCTCCATGTCTTCGGTAAAGCACTAATGGTTCTTTAATGAGACCCGTTTGCTTCTTCCGTGCAGCTAATAAGCCAATCCACATATCATGCATAGGAACTTCTGGCGGAATGGGTAAAATGACATTTTTCATCTCTTGACGAAAGGCCATACCTGCCCCAATATAGCCACTTTTTATCGCATTTCGCCAAAACCCTGGTTTGACTTTTCGGAACTTAAAATAAGAGGGATTGGTAACTTGTAAATCCGCATCAACAATTTTCAA
This sequence comes from Enterococcus sp. HMSC078F03, assembly GCF_001811595.1. Lineage (NCBI taxonomy): Bacteria > Bacillati > Bacillota > Bacilli > Lactobacillales > Enterococcaceae > Enterococcus > Enterococcus sp. HMSC078F03. The sequence goes on from NZ_KV805560.1 coordinate 182,808, forward strand.
GTCACTAATAACCACTTGAATGTCAGGGTGCGCTTCAAAATATTCTGTCACCGTCGTTACTTTATTTGGCAACCAAACATCATCTTGATCTGCTAAAAATATCACTTCGCCTTTCGTATGCGTAAGCGCAAATGCAAAATTAGCAATCACTCCTTGCCCTGGACCTTGTAACAATTGAATTTGGGGATAATTCGCTGCATACGTCCTCAAAATTTCCAACGTATGATCAGTAGAACCATCATCTGAAATAATTAGTTCATCTTCTTCACTGACTTGTAAAAGAATACTATCTAATTGTTCCGCGAGATATTTTTCTCCATTATATGTCGCAATACAAACTGAGATCATAGATTATCCTTTCATTAACTTGAGAAATTCTGCCAATGTTTGCCGCCAAATTTGGCGATTTTTGACAGTTAAAAATTGCTTACTACTGCGTAAAAATAAATGGCGTCGATGATGGGAAAACTTTTCTTGATCATATCGACGATAAAATAACGTTTCTGCTTCAATAATAGAGCGATAACGTTGAGGACTCATTGTACGATAATCTAAAACAGACAATTCTTGTTTTAGGTGGATTGGTAAGACTTCAATCTTTTTATTGGCTTGATTCAATTGATAAAAGAACCAATGATCTAAATAGTCCAAAGGAAATTCTTCCGAAAATCCTTCCAACCAGCGCAGTGTTTCTGCCGTAATGACTGTACCAGAATTGATAGCCATCAACGGTTGGTTGGCTATCCCTGCTGTTGGCTTTGCTCCTTTAAGTCCAACATATTGATCACTATATACTGGCGAAATTTGTTGTCCATTTGCTTCTACAATTGGAACATAGACTGCCACAGTCGGATCTAACGGCATGATGATCAACGTATCAAAATAAGAAGCTGGTACTTCTGTGTCTTGATCAAGGAGCAACAATAATTCACATTGATTCGTTTGACTAAAAGCAATCGCTTCATTATAAGCGGTCGCTAGGCCTGGATTATCAGGATTATGTCGATAAGTAACATTTTGTTGTAAAAATAATGCATCTTCTTGAGGAAGTGGGCTGTTGTCATAAATAAATAAGTGCAATTCGGGATGATTTACCACTTCTTTTAATAACAAATAATTCGGCGTATCAGCCATTTTCATTTGATATAAGACGATGACTACCGCTAATCTTTGACTCATTAAAAGAACCTCCAGCCCCATTTGTTAAAAAATTTCCCCATTGATTGCATAAAGATTTTAAACAATTTTCGACTTTTATGGGCGCCCTTTTCATACATGTGAACAACCGTTTCAAAAGGCGTATAGAGAATCCGATAGCCTGCTTTGCCAAAGCGTAAACATAAATCGTTGTCTTCAAAGTACATGAAGAAACGTTCATCGAACCCACCAATTTCAACGAATTTTTCACGATCAATCAACATAAAACAGCCTGAGCCCATTTTAATATCCGTTGTTTCTGTATCCGACAAATCGCGACATTCATAAATACTCAAACGTTTATCAAAAATTTTCTTTACAAATTGAAAGGGAATAAAACGTAACATATAATCGAAAACATCTAATTTTTGACGAACTAAATATTGCGTCGTGCCATCTTCATTTAGCACTTTAGGGCTAACGACTGCAATGTTCTTATCTATTTTGATACGGTCTAATAGACGATCAAGCACGTCTTTAGTAACCAAAACATCGGGATTAAAAATAATTGCATACTTTGTCGAAGCATTGAATAACACTTGATTATGACCATGACCAAACCCTTGATTTTCTTCAGCGCGATGGATAGTAATAAATGGTTCATATGTTGTTAATTTTTCAAGATACGCTGTTTCAGAATGATTGTCATAGATATGAATATCATAGATACTATTAGTACCTAGTTCGGCTTTTAATTGGTCTAATACATTAAAAATGTAACGACTATTATAAGTGACAATCGAGATTGTTACCATTTCTTGCATGCTCATTTCTCCTTACTACTGAAACATCGTCTTAAAAAAAAAGCATATGTTTCACACATATACTTTTTTAAGTTTAATGGAATTATATCATAGGTTCACGCTCTCGCAAAGCAACCTAAAGATTTCTTTACTTTCTCTTAGAATGCTTGCCAAGTCGCTTTTTCATTTGCTCCTGACGATATTCACGATTCCCTAAAATCCGTAACAAATACATCAACGGTTGATGCCCTTCGCCAACTAGACCGATTAATTCAATAAATAATTCTAAGCCAATTAAACAAAAGACAATTAATAAAATTGATGCTACTGTACTTGAATAGCTGAACAATAAAGAAACAAAGGAAAAAACTAACGCTAACGCATAAATAGTCATGACCGCCCCTTTATGGGTAAAACCTAAAGATAACAAGCGGTGATGCAAATGCATTTTATCTGCTGAGGAAATGGGCTTCTTGTTCAATAGCCGTCGAATAATTGCATAAACCGTATCCGTAATTGGCACACCTAAAATCACCATTGGCGTAATTACCGTAATAAACGTAGCATTTTTTAAGCCCTGTAACGACATTACTGCAATCATAAACCCGAGGAATAACGCCCCAGTATCTCCTAGAAATATTTTAGCCGGATAAAAATTGTATGGGAAAAATCCCGCAATGCTAGCAACTAAAATAAAAATAACAATTGGAATATAGACCGTTTTAGCATGTAGGAAAAAATACCCTGTAATACCAATCGTGGTTAATCCAATAATGGATACGCCTGATGCTAAACCATCCAAACCATCAATTAAATTTACTGCATTCGTAATCGCTAAAATCCACAATAAAGTTAATGGTAAACTAAACCAGCGCAAATCAATCATTCCAACAACTGGCAACGTCACAAAATCTATCCGAATTCCAGCAACAAAATAAATAACTAATGCTGCTAACAAAATACCGATTGTTTTTTTCATTGGAGTAATCTCTTTAATATCATCAATGAGGCCTGTCAAAACAACCATTCCACCAGCCAAAATAATCGGCCAAATATAATCTTGTGGGATAATCGAACGAAAAATCAATAAACATGAACTAGCAAAAGCAATGTAGATTGCAAGTCCTCCTGCTGTAGGCATATTTTTGGTATTGATTCGTCGCTCTCCTGGTGCATCGTAGGCGCCAATCCGAAACGCTAGAAGCTTAACAAGTGGTGTTAATAGCAAAGATAAGATAAATGTCATAAATAAACGTATTAAAACTTCATAAATAAATAGTGACATAGTCGAACCCACTTTCTTCTCGTTCAGGGTATATTATACCGTAAACTGAAGCATTTACAAGCTGAAACATGTGTTCTGGCAACGGTTTAGACTTTTTTAAAGAAATCTATTTATTTTTCTTTTTAAACCATCTAAACAAGCGTTGTTCAAAACTTGGTTGTTTCTTTTCTTTATCTCCAGATAAGTATTCATCGACGACAGCGTTGACAATTGCTCCTAAAATAATAATCGTGGCAGCAAAATTCAGCCATAACATCAAGATGATAAAACTCCCGATGATTTGATAACTTGCGATTCTAGAACTAAAATATTTTACGTACAAACCAAAAATTTGTGATAATAGCATCCAACCGACTGTCGAAAAAATAGCCCCTGGCAAAATAGAACGTAACGATAATTTCCGATTAGGAACGACCGCATAAATCAAACACATAATCACTAATAAAACAACGGTCGTTAACGGCCATTTTAACGCTTGGAAAGTATCGATCACAGACGTTGAGTAATGGAAAATTGGTTGCAGTAATTCAATAATGTACTGACCCAGACCTAAAATTACTACTACACCAACAATCGCTACCATAAATAACAAAATAACTAAAAATGAGACCACTCTTACGAGAATAAAATTTTTCCTTTGTTCGACACCAAAAGCTTTATTCATCGCGTTTTGTAGTGCATTAATACTTTGACTGGCACTCCAAAATGCTGCTAAAGCGGAAACAGAAAGCAACCCGCCTGAACGTTGAGTCAGTAGTGAACGAATCGCTGGTTCTAAGTTCTTATAAACATCTTTCGGAATCGCCTCTGCAATATAAGGCAACACAGAATTAGGGTCGATTCTTAAATAAGGTAAGACATTACCTACCGCAATCAGTAATGGAAACAGCGAGAGTAATAAATAATAGGCAACAACCACTGAGCTGTTGCCTATTTCGGCTGTGACCATGTGACTTTGCGTTGTCTCAATAAAACGCATCAAAGATTGATTCTTTTTGATGTTGTCGAGAAACTTCATCACACACTCTCCTTATTAATAAGTCAATTCTTCGCCTTGTGACGTTAAGATTCTTGGACCTTCTTTCGTAATCGCTAATGAATGTTCATATTGACAGCTTAGACCGCCATCTTCAGTATAAGCAGTCCAACCATTTGGGTCCATTTTCATGCGCCAAGTTCCTGTGTTAACCATTGGCTCAATGGTAATAACCATTCCCTCTTTTAAACGTAGTCCTTTACCTGCTTCACCATAGTGAGGAATCATTGGACTTTCATGAATAGTTGGGCCAATGCCGTGGCCTACAAAGTCGCGAACAACCCCATAGCCTTCTCCTTCTACATACGTTTGAATTGCATGACCAATGTCGCCAATTCTATTTCCTACTTGTGCTTGGTCAATTCCAAGATATAGCGCTTTTTTGGTTACTTCCATCAAGCGGTCAATTTCAGGTGTTGATTCACCCACGACATAAGACCAGCATGAATCAGAGATTGCGCCCTTTAAGTCGACACACATATCTACTTTGATTAGGTCGCCATCTTTTAATACTTTTTTACGAGGAAATCCGTGGCAGATTTCGTCGTTGATACTACAACAAGTAGCATATTTGTAACCTTCATAGCCAATTTGAGCCGCCACGCCACCATGACTTTCAATAAAGGCTCTCACAAATACTTCAATATCCCAGCTTGTAATGCCAGGTTTAATAAACGTCCGTAAATGACGGTGAACATCCGCTAATAATTCCCCTGATTCATCCATCATTTCAATTTCTCGTGGTGATTTTAATGTAATCATACTATCTCTCCTAAACTTGTTTCATTCAAATTATTTTATCACATTTTTTGCAAAAAAGATTGTTCAAACACCAATTTTCAAAAAGTCCCTTAATAAAAGCACTCGCTAGTCTTTTATAAGAAATGCGCATCTGCTATAATAAGTGACAGAATTGTATGAGGGGGAAGAAAGTTTATGACGTTAGCTAAAATTGTGTATGCAAGCATGACTGGGAATACAGAAGAAATTGCCGACATTGTTGCAGAAGCATTTGAAGATTTAGAATTAGAGGTTGAAATTGATGAGTGTACGCAAGTCGATGCCGCTGATTTTGAAGAGGCCGATATCTGTGTAGTAGCTACATATACGTATGGCGATGGCGATTTACCTGATGAAATTGTCGACTTTTATGAAGACTTACAAGAAATTGATTTATCAGGAAAAATCTTCGGCGTTTGTGGTTCAGGAGACACGTTTTATGATGATTTTTGTAAATCGGTGGACGACTTCGAAGCAGTCTTTACTCAAATTGGGGCAAAAAAAGGCGCCGACAGCGTTAAAGTTGATTTAGCCGCTGAAGAAGACGACATCCAACGTTTAGAAGAATTTGCGAAAAAATTAGCAACTGCCGCAGAATAACTACGTTGAAATAAATAAAAAAAACACCAGAGAAAATGGCTAGTTGAGCCGACCCCCAAAAGTTAGACCTAGAAATCT
>NZ_KV805561.1:0-23209 GCF_001811595.1 Enterococcus sp. HMSC078F03
TTTTTTCATTTACACAAAATATTTTACACTCTCACGACATGGTGTGTGTAAATAAATGGTGTTACTTCTTGAGGATGGTATTCTTTCTTTGCGTATTCATACATTTTTTTCCAAATATCCATGAATAAATTCTCCTTTATTTTTAGTTAGAATTATTATAGCAAATGTTCACACACAAAGAATAAAAAATAGAAGCATAAGAATGGATCATACTGAGATAGTAAGTGATAATCCTTATGCTTCTAAAAAATTATTTGTCAATAATCATTTTCGCAAGGGCAAAGTCTCCTGCGTAAGGTTCATCTACGCCGTTTACTTTTTGATAAAGGTCGGCGCCTTTACCAGCTAAGACAATCGCATCATCAGCCGTTGTGCTTAAAGATAATGCGTGAGCAATTGCTTCGCCACGATCTAAAACGGTGTAAACAGGCATTTCTTTGGTAATATGGGCTTGAATTTCTTGGCAAATTTTTGCTGGATCTTCACTGGCTGGGTCATCGGTTGTTAGGACTGCAACATCAGCCAATTCAGAAAGAACCGTACCAAAGTCTTTGCGGCGAGAAATCGCTTTGTCTCCCGTGCTACCAACAAGAACAATTAAGCGGCCGTCAGGATGTTCTTCACGGACAAAGGTTAAAAGATTCTTCAAACTGTCATAGTTATGAGCGTAATCAACATAGACGGTTGCACCGTTGGTATTCGTTAAAGATTCCATCCGGCCAGGGACGGTGGTTGCTGCGATCCCTTGTTGACACTCTTCTTTTGAAGCTCCCACAAGGACACTAGCAATCGCCGCACTTAACGCATTACCTTTGTTAAAATCACCACCTAAACGAAGGTGATAAGAGCCGGCCAATCCTAACGCATCTGCAGGACTTTCAACGATAAAACGTAAGGAATCCTCTGAAGAAACAGCGAATGAATAGTCAACTTCTGGAGCTGGCTGACTGCCATAGACAATGGCAGGGACTTTTTGCTGTTGTGCGGTTTCTTTAAGTAATGGAAAATAATCAGCTTCGTGATTCAACACAATGACTTTAGAATGTGTAATCAATTGACGTTTGCAATAAAAGTAATCGTCAAAGGTTGGATGTTCAATTGGACTGATATGGTCGGGGGTAATGTTTAAAAAAATGCCGACATCAAAAAATAACTTGTAGACACGATTAGTTTTGTAGGCTTGGGAAGAAACTTCCATAATAAAATGAGTCATCCCGTTAGCAACAGCGGTTGCCATCATTCGATACAAGTCCAAAGATTCGGGTGTAGTCAATGCAGATTTAAAGAATGTTTTGCCATCTAATGTCGAATTCATGGTAGAAAGCAAGGCTGTTTTTTGTTGTGTAGCAACATCTAAAATATATTTGGTGAAATAAGCCGCTGTTGTTTTACCTTTGGTTCCAGTAAAGCCAATCAGTTTTAATTTATTTTGTGGATAATCATAAAAAGCCATGCTTAACACAGCCATTGCTTTTTTAATGTCAGTCACGATAATTCCTAGTTGTGCTGGAACCTCATAAGGCACCTCAGAAACATAGATTTCTAGACCGTCTTTTACAGCATTTTCTAAATAGATTTCTTTAAAGTTTAATCCTTTACAAAAAAAGAGTGTTTCTGCTGTTACGTCTCTCGAATCGTAAGAAAGAGCCGTTACTTCTCGTTGACCTAACGTGTCGGAAAGAGTCAAGTGCCAGCCTTCTGGTGAAATAAATTCTTTTAATAAATCTTCTTTTTCTAAGCAATCGCGAATTGCGAATAATGAAATCGTCACTTTTTTTGCCTCCAAACGTTTCAACGAAATTTCAAAACTGATGTCATTATAGCATTATTTTTCTTTTAAAAAAACCATCTCGTTAGCGTGAGAAAATCCATGAGAAATGTTAAAATAGGATAATTCTTCGAGAAAGTCGTTGCATATCCCAAGATGAACAATTAAAATAAAGAAAGCATACTCAAAGAATATTGGAGGACAAAATGATCAATCAACCAAATTCAGTTGATCAACCAATCCTGACGAACCAAGAAAAAATGGTCAAAGGCTCAGCTTGGATGACAGCTAGTAATATTATCTCCCGCATGTTAGGGGCGATTTACATCATCCCCTGGTACGCTTGGATGGGCGAGCACGGAAACGAAGCGAACAGTTTGTTTTCAATGGGGTATACGATTTATGCCTTATTCCTAATGATCTCTACCGCCGGAATTCCAGGTGCGATTGCCAAGCAGACCTCGCATTATAATTCATTGAACGAATATAAAATTAGTCGACAGCTTTTTTATCGTGCCTTACAACTAATGGGTGGCTTAGGTGTGGTTTTTGCTATTGTGATGTATTTGGCATCTCCGGCATTAGCAGCTTTGTCTGGCGGAGGACCTGAATTAGTTCCAACGATGCGTTCATTAAGTTTAGCCGTTTTAGTTTTCCCAAGCATGAGTGTCATTCGCGGTTATTTCCAAGGAAATCAAGAAATGATGCCCTTTGCTTTATCACAAATTGTTGAACAAGTAGCACGAGTTTTTTACATGTTATTAACTGCTTTTATTATCATGAAAGTCTTTGAAGGTAATTACGTTACAGCGGTGACCCAAGCCACTTTTGCGGCATTTATTGGGATGCTCGCAAGTTTTGCGGTTTTAGGTTATTACATGTACAAACAAAAACCATTATTTGATTATTTAGAAGAACACAGCGCCAATGAACATGAAATTGCTCCAAAAGAGTTATTGATTGAAACTTTTAAAGAGGCGATTCCTTTTATCGTAGTTGGCTCAGGGGTAACTGTCTTTAAACTTGTCGATCAGTTTACTTTCTCAAACTTTATGCGTTTGTTTACGGATTATTCAGATACCCAATTACGAGAGCTTTTCGGTATTTTTAATGCCAATCCGGACAAATTAACCATGATTGTCGTGGCTTTAGCGACTTCGATTTCGGCTACTGGATTACCGTTAATTACAGAAGCGGTCACCTTAAAAAATCATCGTGAGTTAGCGCGTTTGATTAGTAATAATTTACAACTTTTTGTGTTTGTAATGTTGCCAGCAACGTTCGGTATGATTGTTTTAGCGCAACCACTATACACTGTTTTTTACATGCCAGATGCTTTAGGCACTTCTTTATTAGTGCAAGCTTGTTACGCTAGTTTATTCTTGGGCTTGTATATGTTAGTGTCAAATATGTTGATGGGGATGTATGAAAATCGTGACGCAATGCGTTATTTAGGAATTGGTTTAGCTGTGAAATTAATCGTGCAATTCCCCGCAATCCGTTTATTTGAAGTTTACGGTCCGTTATTAGCAACGATGATTGGCTTTACGGTTTCTTGCGTATTGATTCTAAGAAGAATTCGTCAAGTGACACGTTTTAATTACAAATTAACCTTACGGCGAACATTGTTAATGTTCTGTATTACAGTCATCATGATGATTATCGCTTTGATTTTCCGTCAGTTCTTGTATCTATTTTTAGATCCAACTAGACGTTTCCAAGCTTTCATTATCGTTGTAATTGTGGCTGCTGCAGGAGGCGCTTTTTATGGCTATTCGGTCTTGAAGATTCGCTTAGCTGATCGTTTATTAGGGAAAAATGCCGCAAAATTACGTGCAAAATTCAATATTAAATAATAGCTGATTGAACTCCTTTCAGCAGATTCTCTTAAGAGACAAGGCTTGAGACATCGATCGATTCGATTTATGTCCCAAGCTATTTTTTTAAAGGAAAGAGGAATGACGATGCGTTTAGATAAATTTTTAGCCGATGTTGGTATCGGTAGTCGTAAAGAAATCAAACAATTGTTAAAGAAAAAAGTCGTTACGGTGAATGGTGACGTCGTAAAAGAAGCCAAAACACAAGTAAACGAAGAAACAGATCAAATTGCCTTGATGGGAGAAATTCTTACGTATCAGAAATTCTTTTATTACATGTTGCATAAACCACAAGGTGTCATTTCTGCGACGGAAGATCAGCGAGATGAAACGGTAATTGACTTGTTAACTGATCAGGATTACCGTGCCGACTTGTTCCCAGTTGGTCGCTTGGATAAAGATACCGAAGGCTTGCTTCTATTAACAAATGATGGCCAGTTAGCGCATCAATTATTATCACCCAAAAAGCATGTGGATAAAGAATATTTAGCTGAAGTTGAGGGACTTGTGACAGTGGAAGATTGTCAACTGTTTGCGCAAGGATTTGCCTTGAAAGATGGAGAAATGGTTAAACCAAGTCGTTTAGTCATTGAGACGATCAATGAGGAAGAAGGGACTTCCGTAGTCCGTTTAGTGATTCAAGAGGGAAAATTCCATCAAGTCAAACGGATGTTAGCCACTGTAGGCAAACCTGTGACGTATTTAAAACGATTACGAATGGGCGAACTATGGTTGGATGAAACGTTAGAACTAGGGGAATATCGGCCCTTAACAGAAGCCGAATTGCAACAACTACAACCTAAACAATCATACCTCAATTAAAATAAACAAAAACCCAGCCCTTTCTGCGGAAAAGATAAAAAATTTCTCGAAAAATAGTGTCGGGTTTCTTTCTTTTTCTGCATAAAATGGTATGATTGACTATGTAGAACTTTATGAATAGGAGTGACAACAAATGACAATTGATTGGACAAAAGAAGTCGAAGCACGTAAAGACGACTTATTAGAAGATTTACAAAACTTATTACGGATCAACAGTGAACGTGATGATGCACAAGCAACACCTGAAGCGCCCTTTGGACCTGGGCCAGTTGCTGGCTTAAAACACATGTTAGCGTATGGTGAACGTGATGGCTTTACGGTGAAAAATGTCGACAATTACGCTGGACACATTGAATATGGTGAAGGCGACGAAACGTTAGGGATTTTTGGTCATATGGACGTTGTTCCTGCGGGTGATGGTTGGGAAACAGATCCTTATGAACCAGTCATTAAAGATGGCAAAATTTATGCACGTGGTGCAAGCGATGATAAAGGCCCAAGTATGGCTGCTTATTACGCAATGAAAATTATCAAAGAATTAGGCTTACCCGTGTCTAAAAAAATCCGTTTCGTAGTAGGAAGTGACGAAGAAAGCGGCTGGGGCGATATGGATTACTATTTCCAACATGAAGAAGCGCCAGACTTTGGTTTCTCACCAGATGCTGAGTTCCCAATTATCAATGGGGAAAAAGGAAATGTGACGATTCGTTTAACTTTCCGAGGCGGTAACGGTGCTGATTATAAATTAGAAAGCTTCAAATCTGGTTTACGTGAAAACATGGTTCCGGGAACAGCAGATGCTGTTGTAACGGCTGCTTCAGCAGACGAAGCGGCTTCACTAGCTGCTAGCTTTGAAACATTCATCAAACAAGAAGCAAAAATTTCAGGTAACGCAGAACTTTCAGATAAAACAGTGACTTTCCATGTAGTTGGTAAAGGTGCTCACGGTGCTAGCCCACAATCTGGAATTAACGCAGCGACTTTCTTGGCAACTTTCTTAAATGATTACAGCTTTGCAGAAGGCGCATACAGCTTTATTAATACCATTGCTGAATTTATCCATGAAGATTTTTATGGCGAAAAATTAGGTGTGGCTTTTGAAGACGAAAAAATGGGTAAATTGACAATGAACGCTGGGATTGTTAACTTTGATCCAGAAAATCCTGAAAATAGCTTAGTAACATTAAACTTCCGCTATCCAAAAGGAACTTCAGCAGAAGAATTACAAGCAAAAGTTCAAGCAACAGTCGGTGAAACGGTCACTGCAACACAAGGAGATCGCAACCAAGAACCGCATTATGTACCAGTTGATGATCCATTGGTGGCAACGTTACTACAAGTTTACGAAGACCATACAGGCGAAAAAGGCCAAGAACAAATCATTGGTGGCGGTACTTATGGCCGCTTATTAAAACGTGGTGTTGCCTATGGCGCAATGTTCCCTGGCTACACAGACACAATGCACCAAGCCAACGAATTTATGGAATTAGATGACTTATTCCGAGCAGCTGCTATTTATGCAGATGCGATTTATCGTTTAGCGAAGTAAAGTAAAAAAGCTGTTTTCGATTTTCGAAAACAGCTTTTTTTTGCAATTTTTGCCTTTTAAAAACCCAAAATCAGAACCGTCAATTTACTGAAAATTTCTTGCAAATCAACGGATCCCACGATACGATAAATAGGAGAAAACGCAATGAGTGAAACACTTATTGTTAACTATTTAATCAAAGGACGTGTGAAAATGAACGTAGAAGAATTAGTTCAAAAAGCAAAAGATTTAATTGGAGAAGGTAACGTGGAACATGCGCAACAATTCATTGAAGAACATAAAGATGAATTAGGCGAACACTATCATAAAATTACAGCGATGTTAGCTGATACAACGACCGATGATTTGTTTGATAAAATTAAAGGATTGTTTCAATAGTTGAAAAAAATCTGAGATAAAAGTGGAGGCTGAGACAAAAGTGTTTAGCTCCAAGAACCAAGTAGGTACGATGATTTCATCTGTTCATGCTTCACAGTGAAACATTGCAACTCTCGCCGTTTAACAGTTTTTGAGCGTGGAGCAAAAATCCAAAGTGATTTTTGTCCCACGCTCTTCTTTTTTTATTTAACTTTTAACCATTGTTTTGGCAACACATACGCAATTGGATTAAAAAGATAATCCGCTCCCCGTTTCACCACAGGCATATTCGTAATAGCTAAAATGAAGAGGGCTAAGAAGAAGAGTGCCAGGATTCGGAAAGTAAACCATTCTTTAAAGAGTGTGTCTAATTGCAAACCACTTTCCAACAGAATAATTAAGGGCATATGCAAGAGATAAGGGTAGAGGGTATCTTTTCCGAGGGCGCTTAAAGGTAACTTTCGTTTCGGCAATAATGCAAACCAAGAAAGAGACACCAATGCTGCAGCAACGTAAAAGAACAGCTGAATGAAACTACTGTATTCAAAGGCCGGACTAATTTCAGCGTAGGAAGCCCAACCAGTTAAGAAGCCCCAAAATTTCGTTGCCAATGACCATTGACTATTTACAAATAAAAAGGAGCTTAAAATTACGCCTACCGCTGCCCATTTGACTTTGCGATGATCTAAAAAGGTTTGTAGCTTTTGAATATCCATTAAGTAGCCACAATAGAAGAAAGGGAAGAAGCCCAGAGTCCGTCCTAAAGACAAGAAACCTTCCACAGGCAAATAGCCTGAGGCGCAGCCGATAACAATGATGATGGGCAACATGATTTTCGGCTGAACGCGCTGAAGAAAGATGGTAATTAAGTAGAAACTTGCTAAGGAAAGTAAGTACCAAGGAACGCCTGTTTCGTTCAGTAAATCAAAATTCATTTTATTTGCAAAGGCGAAATTAGCAAGTGTAATCAACAACTTCGCTAAGAGATAAAGCCAAACAAAGGAAAGTAAGCGTAGATATTTTCGTTGTTTAATGGCATGTTTACTAAAGAGTCCAGAGACAAAAATAAAGGCCGACATATGGAATGAATAGATCCAAAAGTTGATCGTTTCCATGAGTCGTGAAGGAGAAGCTTCACGATCTAAAATATGCCCAAAAATCACTAAGAAAATTAAAAAAAGTTTCACGTTGTCCCATTTATAAATTCACTTGTCGTTTTCCATAACGATCACTCCTTTTAGTAGAAAACAGTTCACTTTTGTTTAAGGCAGAAGAGGACATTTTTTCCATTCATTGAGTAGATAATTGTAGATACGAACCGGCAGCCGTTAAATGAGCCCCCACATACTTGCGCTTAAAACAAAAAATTAGGCAGGATGTTAGTCTTAAATTATACTGAAAGAGTGACGATCCTCCAAAGATTTTGTTTATTAAGAAGTGAAAGATGCGGTGAAAATAAATGATAAAATTTCAAAATGTTTCAAAAGTATATCAAGAAAATGCCGTTTTGTCCGATGTGAATTTAACAATCCAACAAGGCGAATTTTTTGTATTAGTAGGGCCGAGTGGTAGTGGAAAAACGACGACTTTGAAAATGATTAATCGGCTCATTGAGCCAACGACAGGTGAAGTGGCTCTCAATGAACAAGCGGTAACCAATTATCCTTTACGTGAATTACGACTAAAAATTGGCTATGTTCTTCAGCAAATTGCCTTATTTCCTAACTTAACCGTGGCGGAAAATATTGAGTTGATTCCTGAAATGAAAAAATGGCCCAAAGAGCAACGCAGAGAGCGAACCATTGAACTATTGAAAAAAGTTCAGCTGGATCCTGAGGAATATCTGCATCGTAAGCCAGCAGCGCTTTCAGGAGGCGAACAACAACGTATCGGGATTTTACGCGCCATTGCAGCCGAACCAGAAGTGATTTTAATGGATGAACCTTTTAGCGCGCTAGATCCGATTTCAAGACATCATCTTCAACGTTTGGTGAAAGAACTTCATCAGGAATTAGCGAGTACCATTGTTTTTGTGACCCATGATATGAATGAAGCTTTATTATTAGGAGAGCGCATCTGTATTATGGACGCTGGTAAAATTATTCAAGTCGATACGCCAGAAGCCATTCAAAAACATCCGAAAAATAATTTTGTCGGTCAATTTTTTAAACAATCTTCGCCAGAACTAGCGAACTATTGTGGCGCTGACTTGACTGCATTTTTAGAAGCTACGGATGAGACGATTGAGCCAGTGCCGACTGTTTTCATGGAAACCAATTTAAAAGAGATTGTCCAACTCATTAATGCGCAAGAGAAAGCAAATTTAGTAGAAAAACAACAAGTTTTAGGGTGTATCACCTCAAAAACGATTACTCGTTTTATGGAACAGCTGTTGGAAAGCGAGGGACAGTAGATGCAAGCACTGATTGAAACTTTTTTCGCTCGAAAAGAAGAATATCTGCAAGCGTTAATCGAGCATATGCAATTGTCCTTTATCTCGTTATTATTCGCTGCGTTGATTGCAATTCCTTTAGCCATTTATTTAACGAGTCATCGTAAGTTAGCGGAAAGTCTGTTACAAGTGACTGGGATTTTCCAAACCATCCCTTCTTTAGCCTTGCTAGGCTTACTGATTCCGTTAATTGGTATTGGTCGACCACCGGCAATTGTTGCGCTAGTGATTTATGCCTTATTCCCAATTTTACAAAACACCTATACTGGTTTGACGGAAATTGATCCTTCGTTAGAAGAAGCCGCAGAAGCATTTGGGATGAGTAAAAAAGAAAAACTGTTTAAGTTTGAGTTACAAATGGCGTTACCATTTATTATTTCTGGGATTCGAACGGCTACCGTTTTAATTATTGGTACGGCCACGTTGGCGGCGTTAATTGGAGCAGGTGGTTTAGGGACCTTCATTTTATTAGGAATTGATCGAAATAATTTATCGTTGATTTTTATTGGAGCTCTTTCATCAGCTGCACTAGCAGTCTTATTTAATTATGGAATTCATTGGTTGGAAAAAGCGAATGGACGGCGACTAATCATTGGCGGTACTATTTTAGGCCTTTTGTTAGGTGGTTCATTTTTCTGGAATCAACAAACTTCTTCAAAGGAAAAACAGCTGACAATTGCTGGCAAATTAGGAGCGGAACCAGATATTATTATTAATATGTATAAAGCCTTAATTGAAGAAAATAGCGACATTCAGGTGACGTTAAAGCCAAACTTTGGCAAGACTACTTTTTTATATAATGCCTTGAAATCAGATGAAATCGATCTTTATCCGGAATTTACAGGCACAGTGATCGAAACCTTTTTAAAAAATCCTCCTCAGCTAGACAATCAACCTCAAGTAGTCTATGAAGCGGCACGCGCTGGCTTGAAAAACCAAGAAAACCTTACTTTGTTGAAACCGATGCGCTATGAAAATACGTATGCCGTCGCAGTTAAGCGCTCATTTGCAAAAGCGCATCAATTAAAAACGATTAGTGATTTACAGAAAATTAGCAATCAGTTGAAAGCAGGTTTTACGTTAGAATTTATTGATCGGCAAGATGGTTATAAGGGATTACAAGAAAAATATCATTTAAATCTGAATGTCCAATCGATGGAACCGGCATTACGCTATCAAGCGATTAATAATGGTGAGGTAAATGTGATTGATGCCTATTCAACGGATAGTGAATTGAAACAATACGATTTAGTAACGTTAGAAGATGATCAAGCGCTATTTCCGCCTTATCAAGGAGCACCACTTATTAAAACAGCAACGTTGGAAAAATATCCAGAATTAGCAGAAATATTGAATAAATTGGCAGGAAAAATTAGCGAAGAAGAAATGAGTGAAATGAATTATCAAGTCAATGTGGAGGGGCAAGATCCTAGCATAGTGGCGAAAGACTATTTAAAAGAAAAGAATCTTCTTAAATAAGTATTTTTTACTGAAAAAGACTGGTATATAAACATTTATCCAGTCTTTTTCAGATAAATAAAGAGTTTAATGTGAAAAGTACCTGTATTTTTACTCATTTTTGGATATAATAAAAGAAATGAATGGAGAGGAGTGGTCTATATGAAAAAAGCAGAACGCCAACGTTTGATTAAACAACTAATTATGCAACAAGAAATTGAAACACAAGATGAATTAATCACTCGTTTGGAAGAACTTGGCGTCCGAGCCACTCAAGCGACTGTTTCAAGAGATATCCGTGAAATGAGTATTGTTAAAACACATGGTGCAGATGGTCGTGTCAAATATGCAATTTTTTCTCAAGCACAAGGCACAAGCAGTGAAGAGAAATTACGAGAATCAGTAAAAGATTCAGTTGTTCGAATGGAGCGAGTACAATTTATTGTCATCTTGCATACAGAGATGGGAAATGCCGATGTGGTGAGTAACTTTTTAGATGAAGTAGCTTATCCAGAAGTGGCTGGTACAGTGGCTGGTGCGGATACGATTATTGTGATTACACGTTCAGAAGAGGATGCGGAACACTTTATCGAACGCATCGAAAATATGATTTTTTAAAATTGAAAGCATCAATAGAAGGGAGTTTTTTTCTTGGTAGAATTGAAAGCGCTACAAAATGGTTCGGATATTCGGGGAATTGCTTTGGATACGGAAGAGCAAACTGCAACATTAACCGCAACAGCAGTAGCCGAGATTGCGGTGGGCGTGGTTCGTTGGTTACAGGACAAAAAACAGCTGCCACGAAAGGCACAACAGCGCCTGACAATTGCAATCGGACATGATAGTCGTCTAACGGCGGAGCCGATTAAGCAAGCATTAGTAGATACGTTTCTTTCATTAGGTATTCAGGTGATTGACGTTGGTTTAGCTACGACGCCTGCTATGTTTATGGCTACTCAATTTCCAACGTTTCAATGTGATGCAGCGATTATGATTACAGCTAGCCATTTGCCTTACTACTTTAATGGCTTGAAGTTCTTCACAGCAGAAGGTGGAGCAGAGAAAGAAGATATTCGGTATATTTTATCTCATACTGATCCGCTGACAGCCAATGAAAATGGCACACTGATGAAGCAAGAGTTACTGCCAATTTATGCGGAGCATTTGGTGGAAAAAATCCGCCAAGGAATTCATTCGCCAGAAGAGAAACCTTTACAGGGCTTTCGAATTATCGTTGATGCGGGTAATGGGGCTGGGGGCTTCTTTGCGGAGCAGGTTCTTCAAGTTTTGGGCGCTGATACGACGGGATCACAGTTTTTAGAACCAGATGGGCATTTTCCTAATCATGTACCTAATCCAGATAATTCTGAAGCAATGAAAAGTATTCAAACGGCTGTTTTAGCTAATCAAGCAGATTTAGGCATTATTTTTGATACAGATGTAGATCGTTCGGCCGTGGTGGACCAATCAGGTGAGGTACTAAACCGAAATAATTTAATTGCTGTTTTAGCGGCAATCGTTTTAAAAGAAGCGCCTGGTAGTTATATTGTGACAAATTCGCCAACATCAAGTCATTTAAAAACATTTATTGAAGAAAAAGGCGGCCAACAGATTCGTTATATTTCTGGTTACCGAAATGTCATTAATAAAATGATTGAATTGAATCATGGGGGCTTTCAGACACCGTTAGCCATTGAAACCAGTGGTCATGCAGCATTTCAAGAAAACTACAATCTGGATGATGGTGCATATATCGTGGCGAAAATTTTAATGTTGTTACCAGAATTGAAACAAAACAATCAAACGTTAGGAGATCTGATTGCTACATTGAAGCAACCGGCAGAAACCAACGAATTTCGCTTCAAAATTACTGCGGAGGATGTTACTTGTTATGGGCAACAAGTCTTGCGAGACTTTGAATTGTTTGTAGAAAATCAAGCAGACTTTGCTGTGGACCGTGAAAACCAAGAAGGTGTTCGGGGAAACGTGTCTGGTCAATATGGCAGTGGTTGGTTTTTGCTACGCTTAAGTCTGCATGAACCGTTGCTTGTTCTTCAGGTAGAGAATGACCAAAGCGATAAAAATGCGTGTGTCATCGAAAAAATTGCCACTTTTTTACAAAAATACGAGGAAATAGATAGTCAACAAATAGAAAAATAATCTAGGAAATTAAAGGTGTTCTTATGGAAAATGTTTTAAAAGGAAAACACGTTGGCTTTTCTCATTTTAGAGAAGAATATATCGAACATATTGCAAAGCAGCAATG
This sequence comes from Enterococcus sp. HMSC078F03, assembly GCF_001811595.1. Classification (NCBI taxonomy): domain Bacteria; kingdom Bacillati; phylum Bacillota; class Bacilli; order Lactobacillales; family Enterococcaceae; genus Enterococcus; species Enterococcus sp. HMSC078F03. The sequence continues at coordinate 12,550 of NZ_KV805561.1, forward strand.
GGATAATGAATTGCTTCGGCATTTGAGCTGGGATGCTTTACATCCGTGGGGGCTTGAAGAATGGAAAGATTTCACAATTAATAAAGGAGAAGATGATCGATTTCTATTTGCTATTTTAGAAAATACGACAGAGGAATTTATTGGTTGGGTTTCGTTGTCTGATGTACAGTTGAAAAATAGAGGGGCCAATTTAGGGATTGCTATTTTACAAAAAGAGCAACGTGGTCAAGGATATGGCTTTGAGGCGGTGTCTTTAATTTGTAAATTTGCTTTTTATGAATTGGGCTTGCACAAAATCAGATTAGCTGTCAATAGTAACAATCAAAACGCGATTCATGTTTATGAAAAAGTAGGCTTCAAAAAAGAAGGAATTGATAGAGAAGCGTTATTTCAAGATGGCCAATGGCTGGATATCTACAATTACGGAATTTTACAAAAAGAGTGGCTACAAATGATTAAGGCTGAGAGTTAGCTCAGGAACTGTTTAACACCAAGACACTGAGCAAACGCAGATATGCCGTTCTCAGCAGTGAATGTGCGGTAAAATAAAAAAACAGAAGAAATCGGCGGTTACCGTCCGATTTCTTCTGTTTTTTTACCATAGGCCAGGCGCTGCAGTCACAACGATTTGTTTTTTTGTAAACGGATGGAGTAAATGAAGTTGTGAAGCATGGAGCATTAAACGAGCTGCCTGCGATTTTGGGTTGTATAACGGATCACCAATAATTGGATGCCCTTCGCTAGCTAAATGGACCCGAATTTGGTGCGTCCGACCTGTTTCTAAAACACAGGTAACTGCGGTTTGATTATTAGAAAGAGCTTTGACCACTTGGACATGCGTAATCGCTGAATCCCCTTTTTGAGGATCAATCCGTCGTTTCCGGCGATCATGCCGATCACGACCAATCGGCTGATTGATTGTCTGTTCTTTTTGGTTAAAGTGACCAGCTACAATCGCTTGATATTGACGGTAAATTTGTTTTGTTTCTAATAAACGCCCTAAAATAGGTAAGACAAAAGGATTTTTAGCAAAGACAATCGCACCACTGGTTTCTTTATCTAATCGATGAACGACATAAGGGACCTGATTTTTCTCAGCTAAATAGGCAGCAACATGATTTAACAAGGTGTCTGTTTCCTGTGGCTGATTTGGATGGGTTTTAATGCCATAAGGTTTATTTACAATCATTAAATGTTCGTCTTCATATAAAACCTTCACACGCGTTGCTTCCCCCAAATGAATAGTGGGAAACACATAATCGGTTTCTTCAAACGTTAAGGTGACACAATCGCCAGCTTGGACTGGAAAATGAAAAGCAGCTGTTTCTCCGTTGATTTTGACATTTTTTCGCGTGCGTAAAAAATGGCGCACTTTTCGAGGGACTAGCCACTCATTTTCTAATAGTTCTTTTACAGTCATTGTTGAAAAATTTTCAGGTAATCTCATTGAATATTCCACCAAATCCCACCTTTCACTGATTCGCTATTTAGTGTAACAAAGCTACTCAAAAGGTCAAGTCAGAACGGAAAAAAAGCTGAAATTTGTTAGAAAGGCAGTTCCTTGAGAGATTCTTAAACAAATTTACATAAAAAACGAAGAAAAGCATGATAGAATAGAGGCTAAATAAAGACTCGTTTCTAAACGTAAGCAATTATTTACCTCTAGTGAAGGCCACATTTCCTTTGCTACAGCGAAAAGACCATTGAAATTGTTTTTCAAGAATTTTTCATGCTTTAGACCTAGGTCGTACCCACAAGAATATGGTAGACTTAGCCAAGAAACGTAAACAGAGGGAGTACTATGGACAATCTTAAACAATTTTTTAGTAAAGTCGGTGTCGGATTACGTCATTTTTGGACGTGGATAAAGCCTTATTTAATACAATTCCATCAAGCCAGAAAGCGGATTTGGAAAAAGTATCAAATCAATAAAATTTTCTTGTTAATTGGTTTGGTAGTCGCTTTAGGTGCCAGTATTTATTTATTTTACTTAGCCAAGTCCGCAAACGTTGAGACCCTAAAATCGGGGCTAAGTGAATCAACACGTGTTTATGATGAATCAGGAGAGGAAGTCGGAAAGTTATTCGGGCAAAAAGGAACTTTTGTGGAACTGGACAATATTTCTCCTTATATTCAAGACGCGGTTATTTCAACTGAAGATCGCGGGTTTTATCAACATAAAGGGTATTCCATCAAAGGGATTGCCCGTGCGGTTGTTGGAAAATTGACCTTCGGGAAAATCGGTGGCGGTGGTGGCGGAAGTACAATTACGCAGCAATTAGCCAAAAATGCTTACTTAACGCAAGAGCAAACGTTAGATAGGAAAGCCAGAGAATTATTCTTAGCGATTGAAATCGAAAAGAAATATTCGAAAAAAGATATCTTAGCAATGTATTTAAATAATTCTTATTTTGGTAATGGTGTCTGGGGCGTGCAAGATGCAGCTCGTAAATACTTTGGCGTGGATGCATCCCAAGTGACAGTGGGGGAAGCCGCAACGCTAGCAGGTATGTTAAAAGGGCCAGGAATTTATAACCCAATTGATTACATTGACAATGCCACAGCGCGACGGAATACCGTTTTACAACTAATGGTCGACAATAAAAAACTGTCTCAAGAAGAAGCCAATCAAGAAGCGAGTGTTAACTTAGCGAGTCTATTAAATGACACCTATGTTGGCGACGAAAATAGTTACAAATATCCATATTATTTTGATGCGGTAATTGATGAAGCGGTCAATCGTTATAAATTTAAAGAAGAAGATATTTTAAATAAAGGCTACAAGATTTACACTTCTTTAAATCAAAAATATCAAGATGCGATGGATGCAACTTATAAAAATGATACACTATTTCCACCCAATGCAGAAGACGGTGCCATGGTTCAAAGTGGCTCTGTAGCCATTGATCCGAAAACCGGCGGCGTGCAAGCACTGGTGGGCGGTCGAGGGGAACACGTTTATCGAGGCTTTAACTTTGCAACGCAAACAAAACGTTCACCAGGCTCGTCCTTAAAACCAATTTCTGTCTATACACCAGCTTTAGAGGCTGGCTATAAACCAGACTCTGTTTTAGAAGATAAACCACAAGATTACTATCCAGCGCAAAACTATAGCCGCACGTACAGTGGAGAAGTTCCTATGTATCAAGCCTTAGGAGAAAGCTTAAATTTACCAGCGGTGTGGTTATTACATCAAATTGGTTTAGATAAAGGCTATGAAAAAACAGAGAAATTTGGCATTCCATTATCAGAAAAAGATCGATATTATGGTTTAGCACTTGGGGGATTACAAACGGGTGTTTCGCCACTAACCATGGCGGGAGCTTATAGTGCCTTTGCCAATGAAGGCTATAAAACTGAAACGCATTTAATTACAAAAATCGTCGACTCAACTGGCGCAATTGTAGTTGATAATACTAAAGTCAAGAAAGAACAAGTCATTACCAAAGATGTTGCAGACGGGATTACAAGTATGTTACTAGGGGTCTTTAGTTCTGGGAGCGGGGTCAACGCACAACCAGCAGGCTACGTAATGGCTGGTAAAACAGGTACGACAGAAACCAACTTCGATAGTAGTAAAACGAACGATCAGTGGGTGATTGGTTATACACCAGAAGTTGTCATTGCTACTTGGTTAGGCTTCCAAGAAACCAGTAAAACCCATTATCTGGAAGGTAGTAGCGCCACATATGCCTCTCAGGTGTTCAACAGTCAAGCCAGTGGCATCTTGCCACAAGTCAAACAAGCACAATTTCCTGTCGCGGATGCTTATGCCACAGGTGGGAAAGTTGTTGATAGCAACGATAGTTTAACCGGTGGTGCCAATTCTAATTGGCGGGATAACTTAAAAGACTTTGGAAACTCTGTTCAAGATGGCGCTAGCAATTTCGGAGATACATTGAATGAAGTTGGGGGACAAATTAAAGACGGCGCGAAAAAAGTCAAAGACAAGATTGAAGGAATTTTCGGAGGCTTATTAGGAAATTAGTTGGGAAAACCTAAGAGAAATGGTACAATAAAGATGAAACTATTGAGAAAAGAGGGATTCCATTGAGTAACATTTATGATACAGCCAATCAGATTGAACGTGAACTACGTGAGTTAGACGAATTTAAAGCATTACAAGCAGCGTATGAAGAAGTAAAAGCAGACGAAGCAGCTTACACATTGTTTAAAGAATTCCAAGGATTCCAACAAGGACTTCAAGAAAAACAAATGCGCGGTGAAGAATTCACGGATGAAGATGCTGAAAAAGCACAAAGCATTGCAACGAAAGTGCAAGAAACAGCAGTTATCAACGAATTAATGCAAAAAGAACAAGCGTTTAGCTTAGTTGTCAATGATTTAAACCGAATTATCATGACTCCTGTGCGTGATATGTATAACGATTAATTTACGTAATTGAACTCTGACAAGTTGTCTATAAGACAATTTGTCAGAGTTTTTCTTTTACTGAAAATAAAAAAACGAACAAATTTTCGTATGTTTTTACTGACCAAGCTGGCAGAAAATGATATGATAAAGGGAGGAGAAAAGGAGGGGAAACGATGAAACTATTGCATACAGCTGATTTACACATGGATCGGTCTTTTGAAGGGTTAACTGGGATCCCGACAGCCTTAGCGAAGCGCTTAAGAGAAGCTAATCAACAATTGTTAATGAATATCGTAACAGTTGCCATTCGAGAAACGGTGGACTTGGTTATTTTTGCAGGAGATACGTTTCATCAAAGTCAGACCTCTATTTCAATGCAAGCCCAATTGATGGCTGCATTAGAACAGTTGAAACAAGCAGAAATCCCTGTGATTCTAACATTTGGGAATCATGATTACTATAAAAAAGACCGCTATTGGTTTTCTTTTCCAGACAATGTTTTTTTATTTGAAAAAGAAATGGTTGAGACGCTGTATTTTGAAACGAAAGCGGGCGAACAAGTGGCTGTTTCGGGGTTTAGTTATGAGCATCCCTGGATTGATGAAAATAAAGCACTAGAATTTCCTATCAAACAAGCAGAATCTGACATTCATATTGGGATTTATCATGGAGACACCAGTCGGAAAGCGCAACAAAATTATGCTCCGTTTACATGGAAGGATTTAAAAGCCACTGGCTATAATTATTGGGCATTGGGCCACATTCATCAGCCGCAAATTGTTAGTGAACAACCGCTAATTGTTTATCCTGGAACACCTCAAGGGCACACGAAAAAAGAACAGTCTTTACAAGGTGTTGCAGTGGTCACACTTTCCCAAAATCAAGCGACTGTTCAATTTGAAAAAGTCGCAGAAATAGATTGGACGAATGAAGAAGTATCTCTTGCGCAATGCCGTGACACCCAAAGCGTTTTGTCTTATCTTGAAACCAGTTTGCTGACGAAGTGGCATGCGCATCAGCAACAGCAATTGATGGCGTTGACACTGAAAGAAACGCAACATTTGGATGTGACCGTGGTGCAAGCCATTGTCAATGGTGAACTATTAAGCTACTTACAGCAGCAGCTTTTACAAAAAACGCAAGGTGATTTTTTTGTTTATCACCTAATATTGCAAGCAGAGGAACCAACGAAAGAACCGATCTATTTAGCCGCTAGTCCCAACTTATTAACGGCATTAGAAAAAACATACTTAGATCCAGTTATTTTTGAAGATACCACCAAGGAATTGTTACGTTATCCAGAATTTGCTGGAATTTTTTCAATGGATGAGCAGTGGCGATTAGAGAGCTTGCGCCTAGCACATGAGCAAATTAATGAAGACTTTACTATTCAGGAGGACCCACTATGAAATTACTCGCAGTAGAGATTGTGGGCTTTGGAAAATGGCAACAACAGAAAATTACATTTGAATCTGGTAATCAATTGCTGTACGGCGCAAATGAAGTTGGCAAGTCCACATTGTATCAATTCATTCAAGCAATGCTGTTTGGTTTTCCCACAAAGGGCAAAAGAAAACGCGATTACGCACCTAAAAATGGTGGTTCGTATGGTGGTCGTTTGTGGTTGGCACATCCTGTGTTTGGGGAAGTTCAAGTCGAGCGTTTTAAAGAAAAAAATAAAGGGCAAGCAATCATTTATTATCAACAACAAATTGGGGATGAAAAAACCTTACAGCAAATGTTACATCCGCTAACGAAAAAGTTATTTCAAGAGGTTTTTACTTTCCAACAAGAACAATTAATTACGAGTGATAAGTTGACAGAAGAGGAACTGCAAACATCCTTGTTAGCCATTGGTGTTTCTGGTAGTCAACAACTTTTGACTTACCGAAATACGTACTTTAAAGAAGCACAAAAAATCTTTAAAGGTAAAGGACAGCAGCCATTACTCAATCAGAAGTTGGCGGCTTATCAAGAACTAAAAGAGCAAATTCAAGAGAAAGAAGCGCAGCAACAAACTTTTCAACAATTAGAAGAAACGATTCGCGAAACAGAACAACAGCGAGTGACACTGCAACAGCAATTAAAAGAAACGCAACAGGACTTGTTACAGGTTGCGGAACAGCAACGTCACTTTCCCTTGTACGAAGAATGGCAGTCACTACCTGAAGAAACAGAGAACGTTGTTTTAGTAAAAGAAGACCAAGTTCAATTAGAAGAAACCTTTCAAGAATATATGTACCTAGACAAAGAACGACAACGTTTGACCAAAGAGTTATCTCTTCAGTCAGAAGCGCTCGATGTTCCAGAAGGCTATGCTTTTTACCTAGAACAAGAAGCATTGATTCAACAATTGTTGAATCAACGCTATGATATGCAACAATTGATGACGGAATCGGAATGGATGACCCAAACCTTTGAGCAAAATCGTCAAGAAATGGTCCTTTTAGAGAACGAATGGTCATGGTCGCCTGAACGACCACCACAGCTTTTTTATGACAACGAAACCGTTCAAAAGTGGCGCCAACAACAAGTTGCGTATACGCAAGCTCTTCAAAAAGGACAAGAACAGAAAGCATTCTTGGCTTCTCAAATTGAAAATCTGGAAGACCAGTTAACGGATTTTGAAAAAGCGCATGCCGCATTTTTTGGTGAAGCGACGCGTGCCCAAAAAGCGCAGAAAACAAGTCAACCACTTTGGTTATTGCTAGGAAGTATCCTTGCATTACTCGGTTTCTTTTTGCCAAGCCCTTTAAAATGGGGCCTAGTTCTCGTGGGAGTTAGTCTTATCGCGAAAGAAGTGCTTAGCTACGCCACTAGAAAAGAAGCTTCCTCTGATGAAGTGAAAGAAGAATGGAAGACGAAACTTTCGCAACTAGATTATTTAAATGAACAGTTCCAACAAGCGCTGAATCAAGAACGTGAGGCACAACTGCAAGTGGAACAACTTGAACAATCAGTAGCGGAGCAAGCCCAACTCCATCAATTAGGAAAAATGAATCAAATTGATACTTTAATGAATCAGCGGGAATTGATTACGCGCTATTTATTGCTTGTTCAAACAAATGAAGAACTCATGAGTCAATTGAAGGAAAATCAACAAAAACGCCAAGGATTTGAAGAACAAGTCTTTCCATTGATGACGCATTTACCCTTACAAGGAAAGAGCCTTTCAGAAAAGTTACACTTTTTAGAAGGATTTGCTGAAGAAATGGAGAAGGTTCGCTTTGCTCAGGAGTATCAAGCAGATGGCTATCTCAAACAGCAGTTACGAGAGTTGAAAACTAAACAGCAAGAAGCATTAACACGAATTCAGCCTTTACTAATTCGTTATCGGATTCTATCAATCGCTGATGTTCCAATAAGGATTCAACAGCTGACCACTCAGCAAGCCCAAGTTGGTCGTGGGCAAGAATTAGCGACGCAATTAGGTAATCTGTTTCCAGAAGCGGTAACAGAAGCAACGTTAAAAGACCGTTCTTTACAACTGGCGCAGCAACAAGCACTGGAAGAAAGTCAGTTAGATAAAATACAAGAACAGTATCAAGCGCTGATTTATGAAAAACAACAATTAATGACGGATGGTACCTTAGATGAGTTGTATCAACGACAAGCAATTTTAAAAGCGGAAATCAAAGAACTAGCTCAACGTTGGTCTGGGTATCAACTAGCGGGACAACTGCTAATGGACCTATTAACAGAGCTTTCGGAACAACAATTGCCCAGCTTATTACAGTATGCATCAAGCTACTTTGCACTTTTAACAAATCAGCGTTATCAATCAATCCAAGTAGCCGAAGGTCAACTAGTTGCGGTGACGAAAGAACAAGAAATGTTTTATTTACATGAATTATCAACTGGCACTAAAGATCAATTGATGATGGCTGTTCGTTTTGCCTTTTTAGCAGTCCAAGGCGAGCAACTGATTTGTCCAATTATCATTGATGATGGCTGGTTACACTATGATCATCAAAGAAAAGCCCAATTAGCTGAATTATTTACTAAATTTGGTCAAAAACAGCAAGTCATTTGTTTTTCTTCTGACCAAGAAATGGTAAGCTATTATCAGGACTTACAACAAAGAGTAATTGCGTTAGAAGGAGGAAGCGTCAAGTGAAAAAATTACGTGAATTAACAGTAGAAGAACTTTTTGAATCATTTGTTCTAATTAAAAATGCCGATGTACGTGTAGCTAAAAATGGGAAAAAGTTTATTGCCTTTACCTTTCAAGACACATCTGGCACGATTGACGGAAAATATTGGGACGCCTCTGAGGATGAAATTACACGGTTTACTGCGGGAAACGTTGTTTTACTGAATGGGAAACGAGAAGTTTATCAAAATAAACCCCAAGTAAAAATTTTACACATGCGTTTAGCGACAGCAGAGGAACCAAGCCAGCCAAGTTTATATATGGAACGAGCGCCTTTGAAAAAAGAAGAGATGGTCGAGGAAATCAATCAAGTGATTTTTGAGATTACCAATGCTCATTGGAATCGTATTGTGCGCTATCTCATGACGAAATACCAACAAGAATTTTATGAATTTCCTGCAGCCAAACGGAACCATCATGCTTTTGCGAATGGCTTAGCTTACCACACTGTCTCAATGTTGCGCCTAGGCAAAGCAATTGCTAAGGAATATCCTGAAATTAACACGTCACTATTATACGCGGGGATTATTTTACATGACTTAGGAAAAGTTTTAGAGTTATCTGGCGCTATTACGACAGAATATACGGTGGCAGGGAACTTAATTGGTCATTTAGTTTTGGTGGATGAGGAAATTACCAAGGCGTGTTTGGCTTTGAAAATTGATGATCGAGAAGAAGACGTTGTCGTTCTTCGGCACATGGTCTTAGCCCACCATGGATTGTTGGAATATGGCTCACCTGTGCGACCAAGAATTATGGAAGCGGAAATCTTACATCAAATTGATACCATGGATGCGTCCATTCAAATGATGCTAGGGGCAATTCGTCAAACACAGCCTGGGGAGTATACGGAACGAATCTTTGGTTTAGATAACCGCAGTTTCTATGTTCCAAAAGATAAATAAAAAAAGGGAGTGGTCAATCGACCACTCTCTTTTTTATGCTTATTTAGAAGAAGATTCTGTTGTTTTGCTTGAAGAATCTGTTGCTTTTTCAGAGTCGCTTGTTTTGGTATCGCTTGTTTTAGAATCACTTGATTTTGATTCTTTTTTCTCTGAAGAAGCGCTTGAAGATTCAGTTTGCATGTAGCCTGCTAAAGCGTTCTTGAAGGCATCATCTTTAATTTTCACATTGGCCGCTTTTAATTCGTCACTAATGACTTTCGAAACAAATGTTTGATCGGCTAATTTTGTTTCTTCAGCAATTTTCTTGATCTCTTTTTCATAAGGTTTCATGTCATTGCCTTTTGCTTTGTTTTTCGTCATTTTCACTACATAGTAGGTTGTTTGGTAGGTTTGCATATTTGTTGCAGCAATTGGTTCTGACACTTCGCCATCTTTTAATTTGAAGGCAGCTTCTTTAACTTCGGCAGGAACAGTTGTTGCTTGTGAATCAAATTTAATTTTACCGCCATCTTTTTTCGTAGCAGCATCTGTTGATTTTTCTTTAGCAATTTTTGTGAAATCGCCGCCGTCAGTGATTTCTTTCTTGACAGCTTTGGCATCATCTTCTGAAGCAACTTGGATAATTTGTGCTTCTACTTCTGGATGGAAACTTGCCCAAGCTGTTTTTAAGTCTTCATCTGTAATTTTTAAGTGGGCTTTTAGACCTGCATCATAGGCTGCTCTTTGTTTTAACTGTTTCTTGAATGTTTTTTCAGTTAAACCAGCTTGTTTTAATGCATCAGAGAACTTTCCACCTTGTGCTTCTACTTGTTCTTTGGCTTCGTCAAAGTTTTTTTGAATATCTTTGTCAGTTACTTTGTCGCCATATTTTTCTTCAAAGACTTTATAAATAACCATTTGGCTAAACGCTTGTTGGCTAGTGCTTTGTTCTTTAATTTGGTTATAAAAATCATCAACAGTAATTGTTGAACCTTTCATTGTTGCGATATCTTTTGAACCGCTTGAACACGCTGCTAAACTAAAAACGGCCATTGCGCCCGCTGCAGCTAAGATTAGTTTTTTCTTCATTCTCTTATGCACTCCTGTTTTTTTTAGTTTTATTTCTGTTATAACTATACCATACCTTATTTTGAAAAAGAAAGAGTCTCAGGCATAGTTTCAAACAAAATTCGTATTTACGTCACACTTTTTATTTTTTATGATTTGTCAAATTAAGTTAGAATAAAAT
>NZ_KV805562.1:0-29785 GCF_001811595.1 Enterococcus sp. HMSC078F03
GCGTAGTGTTGGTTCTGTTCCCGCCGTTTATCAGGCTTTTTTTATTGTGTGTAAATACACAAGCAAAATAATCGCTTTCCCTTTTTTATTTACCGTATAATGGGATAGAATGACTTTATACAAAAGGGGAAAACAAGATGAAATACCAAGTATTACTTTATTACAAATATACAACAATTGAAGATCCAGAAGCTTTTGCGAAAGAGCATCTAGCTTTTTGCAAATCATTAAACTTAAAAGGCCGTATTTTAGTAGCGACAGAAGGGATTAACGGAACGTTATCTGGTACTGTCGAAGAAACAGAAAAGTATATGGAAGCAATGCAAGCAGATGAGCGCTTTAAGGATACATTCTTTAAAATTGATCCAGCAGAAGAAATGGCCTTCCGCAAAATGTTTGTTCGCCCACGTTCTGAATTAGTGGCGTTGAACTTAGAAGAAGACGTTGATCCATTAGAAACGACGGGGAAATATTTGGAACCTGCAGAATTTAAAGAAGCCTTATTAGACGAAGACACTGTTGTAATCGATGCTCGTAACGATTATGAATATGATTTAGGTCATTTCCGTGGTGCCGTGCGCCCAGATATCCGTAGCTTCCGTGAATTACCACAATGGATTCGCGAGAACAAAGAACAATTTATGGATAAAAAAATTGTTACCTATTGTACTGGCGGGATTCGCTGTGAAAAATTTTCTGGCTGGTTATTAAAAGAAGGATTTGAAGATGTTGCTCAATTGCATGGTGGTATCGCCAACTATGGAAAAAATCCAGAAACACGTGGCGAACTTTGGGACGGCAAAATGTATGTCTTTGATGACCGAATCAGTGTCGAAATTAATCATGTTGATAAAAAAGTTATTGGGAAAGACTGGTTTGATGGGACACCTTGCGAACGCTACATTAACTGTGCAAACCCAGAATGTAATCGTCAAATCTTAACTTCAGAAGAAAATGAACATAAACATTTAGGTGGCTGCTCATTAGAATGTAGCCAGCATCCTGCCAACCGTTATGTAAAAAAACATAATTTAACAGAAGCAGAAGTTGCTGAACGTTTAGCTTTGTTAGAAGCGGTTGAAGTATAAAAATAATAAAAAAATAAACAAAAAAACTTCGAAAATTATTTTTCGAAGTTTTTTTGTTTATTTTTTTGTCTTTAAAAGTGTTGATTTTAAAGCTTTCTTAGCTAAAACCATTTTATTTTTTAAAAGCGTCTGAAAAAAATAAAAAAATCTAATAAATATTTCTTTTATATAATGTTTATTGGCTGGGCCAGTCAATGTTGAAAATGGGGAAGGAGGAATTCAGATGAAAATCATAAAAAGGTTTAGTTTGGTATGTTTAGGGCTATTGATCATTGGGTTGCAAACAAAAAGCGTTATGGCTGAAGAAAATAATTATGAATCAAATGGTCAAGCGAGCTTCTATGGTACCTACGTTTATGAGAATGAAAAAGAGTCAAATGACGTAGCGTATACCCAACAATCAGAAGAACAGGGAAGAAACAATTTAGCTGCTTCTGGACAAGCAGTTTTACCTAAAACAGGCGAGTCTGAAAATCCGCTGTATTCCTTGATAGGAGTTAGTTTGTTGGGGATAGTCATTTATTTAATTAATAAAATGAAACGAGAGAAGGAGTTTATTTAATGAAAAAAACTGTTTTACTTACATCGGCAACCATACTTTTAGGCGTAGGGTTTCAAGCAATAAACGCATCAGCAGCAGAAACTTTTCCGAAAGAATACAATACAGAAGGCACAATTACTTTTGAAGCAGGTGATAATGAAATCACACCGCCTGTTGATCCAGAAAATCCCGATCCTACTGATCCAGTAGACCCAATTGATCCTCCAGGGCCAGGAACGGGTGGTGCCTTATCAATTGATTATGGGTCAAAATTTAAATTTGGTACACAAAAGATTTCTACGGCAGATCAAACGTATTATGCTGCGCCAGATGAAATGAAAGATGGTTCAAAAAAACCAACCTATGTACAAGTAACTGATAAAAGAGGAACGTTAGCAGGATGGAAACTAACGCTTTCCCAACCTGAACAATTTAAAACAGCTACTGGAGAAGAACTAGTCGGCGCTCAATTGACGTTTACAAAGGCAGAAGCTGCCTCAATGGTGGATGAAAAATATAAACCTACTGAAGTCAGTAGTACTATTTCCTTAACACCTGGTGTAAATAATAATCTAGCGATGAACGCTAAAAAAGAAACAGGTGTTGGGACTTGGGTTTATCGCTTTGGTTCAAATGAAGCAACAAATAAAGAAGCTGTCCAACTATTCGTTCCCGGAAAATCTGTAAAGCTTGCACAACAATATTCAACGAAGTTAGTTTGGGCATTAGAAGATACTCCCGCTAATAATTAAATAAAGGAGAAAAGCAATGAAAAAACAATTCACAGGAATCGTTCTATGCAGTACATTTGCAGTTGCTGGTTGGTCCTTACAAGCGAAGGCAGAGGAGCCAAAAGAGTATCGTTCGAATGGTTTAGTAGAATTTATTCCGAACGTAGATCCGACAGAGCCGGTTGATCCAGAAAATCCCGATCCAGAAAAGCCAGTCAAACCAATTGATCCGACAGACCCAGAAGGTCCCAATCCTGGTACCCAAGGACCGCTGTCTATTGATTATGCTTCAAGTTTTGACTTTGGGAAAAATCGTATTTCGAATAAAGACCAAGTATATTTTGCAAGAGCACAGCAATATCAAGAAAATCAAAAAGAAACACCAAATTTTGTGCAAATTTCTGATAATAGAGGAACCAATAGTGGTTGGTCTTTAACGGTTACGCAAAAGGAGCAATTTAAAGCAACAAAGGCGACTTTAAATAGTCAGTTGACAGGTGCGCAAATTTCTTTAGCTAACCCGACCGTTAATAGTAATGCGCAAAATGTTGTGAAACCAGAGGCAACAAATAAGATTGCCCTTGTTCCAGGAACCGCATCGCTAGTGGCAGCTGCGAAGCAAGGAACCGGTGCAGGAACCTGGGCTACTTATTGGGGCAAAGTAGAAGTTGTTGCAGAACGCGATGAAACCAATACGGTACACAATGTTAATGTTACAAAAGATGTTGCGCTATCAGTACCAGGGTCAACCCCTAAAGATGCCGTGAAATATCAAACAAAATTATTGTGGACGTTGACGGATGTACCAGGAATTTAAAAAGTAGAGGTGAAGAGAGATGCGAAACAAACAAAGCCTAGTCTTTTTGGCAAGTAGTTTATTCTTACTAATCCTTGCGCCTATTACTAGCGAAGCGATTAGTAATCCTTCGACAAATATCAACGAAGTCAATCGGGAAATAGTGGAGGAATCGGCCAATGATCAGGCAACTAGCGCTCCTTCTCACTCGGAAACATTAGAGCAAGAACCTTCCCTAGAAACGACAACAACAACCGATAATCATCCAGCAGAAACAGACCAATCAACGGCTACTTTAGAACCTAGCGAACAACAAAAGGATGACGGTACCAGTGCAACGGAATCGGTGATAGTTGAACCACAGCCGCGCATGTTGGCTGCGCCATACGCTACTTCATTGCCGGATGATCCTAACATCATTCCAATCGACAAGGTGTTTCAAGAGCCAATTGGAAATGCAACAAGTATTTTAGAAGGTGGGAAGTTATTACAACTAAACCCAGCTGTTAAATCACAAAAAGGCGCTATTTGGTCAAAAAAACCAATCAGTTTATTGTCGGATTTTACCTTTAAAAGTTATTTGTATTTAGGAAACGAGTATGCAAATGCTGGTGATGGTATGACCTTTACCTTAACGAATGATCCTAGAATGTCCACAACGCCTCAAGAAGTCATTGGTTCACCTGGGATGGGAATCGGTGCATACTCCACGAAAGCTGGTCAACCTTATGTTAGAAATGCCTTATCGATTGAGTTTGATACCTATAAAAATACTGGTAGTTCCAACCGAATGGACCGAGAAATTTCACAAGATAAGGGAAATGGACATTTAGCTTTTGTCACTCCGAAAGCTAATAACAACAACTATACAGGGGAGCATTCAGGCGTCACTGTTGCGCCAACCTATCTATCTAATGGAACCTGGCGCATGTTGACTGTTCATTGGAATGCCGCAACCAAAGCATTAACATATGATTTAGAAGGTGTGGGCACGAATACGTATGTAGTTTCAGATTTAAATGCACAATTTGGCGCAACAACGGTTTATTGGGGCTTTACATCATCCACAGGTGGCAAATACCAAGAGAATGCTTTAGCAATGACACAAATTCCTACCAACGTTACGTCACAAGCAGCCCTTAGCGTGAATGGTCAGGAATTTAGCTCAGCTGTTGAAGCAGTGAAAAATGATCAGGTGAGACTACGGAATACATTGAATATTGACAATGACTTTATCGAAGATCGTCAACCGCAAGTAAGCATTGACTTACCTGATGAATTAGCATATGAAGAAAATTCATTAACGATTGATGGTAAAAAGGTAGCAGCCAAAGATCTGACACAAACAGGGAATCACTTAACAATTGCTTTAAATGACTACCTAGTTTTAAAGAAGGACATGATGATTGAATTAAAAACAACCCTTCAAGATAATACGCCCGAAAAAGTTTTAACTATGAACTTTGACTATTATGAAGAAGGAACCTTACTGCAAAAGTCAAATAATGTAACGATTACTATTCCTAAACCAACAGAAAAAACAGTAACCGTTTTTTATAAAGACGCAGAAGGTAAAGATATTGCTCCACCTAAAAGTGTAACAGGGAAAATTGGTGCACCCTATCAAGAAAAACCCCTAGATATTTCTGGCTATGTTTTTACAAAAGACTCGGGCAATGCGGAAGGAACAATGACAGAGGAAACAAAAGATATTTATTTTTACTATCGTTTAGGGGAACTATATTTTAAAGAGGCACCAAAACAGATTACTTTTGGTACGGAAAAGATACGTAATCAACCACTAATTAAACTTGGGCATCCCACCGAAGGACTCAAAGTCGTGGATGAACGTAACGCAAATAATTGGCGCCTGCAACTAAAGCAAACGCAACCGTTAACAAATGATTCAATTGTAATGCCAGATGTTTTTTCTTTCGTTTCAACTGCTGGAAGCTCTCAGATTACAAATGAGGCAATTACGCTTTTAGAAAGTAATCAGAAAGGTGAAACAGATTTAACAGCATTACTTGATGAATCAAAACAACAAGGAATTCAAATCAATGTTCCTGTAGCTTATCAAAGAGTTGGAACATTTAAAGCTCGTTTATCTTGGGCGTTAGAAGATGTGCCAGGAAATTAAAGAAAAGAATGGAGAAAAGAAAATGAAAAAAGTAACAACAGTATGTTTATCCACATTTATTTTAGGGAGCTTAGGCATGACTTCTCAAGCCTTTGCAGAAGATGGCGGTAGTTATACATCTAATGGTATCGTAGAATTTACACCAAGTGAAGAGCCAACTAATCCGGTTGACCCAACGGATCCAACTAATCCAGTTGATCCTATTGATCCAACAGATCCTGAAGGTCCTAATCCAGGAACAAACGGTCCGTTGTCAATTGATTATGCGTCAAGTCTAGACTTCGGTGTTCAAAAAATCACGTCGAAGGATCAGACTTATTTTGCTGCTACCCAAAAATACAAGACGGTAGGCGCAACCGATGAAGTCAAAGAAGGGCCTAACTATGTCCAAGTAACAGATAACCGTGGAACCGAAGCTGGCTGGTCATTAAAAGTGAAACAAGAAGGACAATTTAAATCAACTTCTGGTAAAGAATTGACTGGGGCAGCTATCACGTTTAAAAACGGAAATGTAGTGACTGCTTCAGATTCAGGCAAACCAACAGGCCCAGCCACAATCACGCTAAATTCAGATGGTAGTCAATCAGATGTAATGAGTGCAGCGAAAGGAAACGGTGCAGGAACTTATTTATTTGATTGGGGAACAGATGCAACTACAGCCGCTAAAAGTATTGAGTTAACTGTTCCAGGTTCTACAACCAAATACGCTGAAAAATACGCCACAAAATTAACATGGACGTTGACAGACGCTCCAGGAAATTAAACGAGTTTTAAAAAGAAGAATAGCGGGGAACATAGTTACCTGCTATTCACTACATATAGAAAAGGAGTAAATAATTTGAACAGAAAAAAACAACGATTTCTTTTTTTTCCGATACTACTAATTCTTTTAGCGTTAGTACCTAGCAATGGTTTTGCCAGTGAATTTAATTTTGCGGTTACGCCTATTCCATCAGAAAAACAAGTAGATAAAGAAAAAACTTACTTTGATTTATTACTAGCACCAAATGAAGAAACTGAGTTGAAAGTGAACTTGCGCAATGATACAGATAAAGAAGTAAAGGTAGGTATTTCCATCAATAGTGCCATTACCAATTCAAATGTAATCGTGGAGTATGGTGAAAATAAGGGGAAAAAAGATCAAAGTTTAGCGTTTGATATAAAAGACTACGTTCAATACCCTAGCTCAGTTCGTTTAAAACCGAAAAGTGAACAAACGGTTTCTATTAACGTCAAAATGCCTAATACACCCTTTGATGGAGTGTTAGCTAGTGGTATCACTTTTAAAGAAGAAACGTCGGATGAAGGCAAACGCCAAGACGATAAGAGTCAGGGGTTATCCATTAAAAATGAATATTCGTATGTCGTTGCATTATTGATGCAGCAAAATAAAAAAAAGGTTGAGCCGAATTTACTTTTGAAAAAAGTCTCACCAGGACAGATTAATGCTAGAAATGTGATTTTAGTCAATCTACAAAATGATCAAAAAACATATATTAACCAAGTTGCATTTTCGGCAGAGATTACCAAAAAGGGACATGAAGAAGTTTTATATAAAGAGGAAAAAGCAAACATGCAAATTGCACCAAATACCAATTTTTCTGTTCCCATTGCGCTAAAAGGGCAACCGCTTAAGCCAGGAGATTACCATTTGTCTATGACCGTTGTTGGGAATAAAGATGCTGCAGGCTCATTTAAAAAATCAATAAACAATGAATCGATATCTTTTAGAAATCAATGGCAATTTGAAAAAGACTTTACAATTAATGGTGAAGTTGCCAAAGAATTAAATGAAAAAGATGTCACCTTAAAAGAAAATCATTCGAATTTATATTTGATGATTGGCTTACTACTATTATTGATAGTGATTTTAATCATTGCCTGGTTGATTTGGCGAAAAAAGAAACAGGAAAAAAACGAAAGAGAAATATAAAGAGTAGTTAATTTTTGATTTGATCATCGGCAACGTTTTTGTTTGTTTTTGCTTATCAAACATGCAGTTTATTCAACAAACCTAACTCAAAAAAAGAAATAATAAGAAGGAGTATTGTTAAATATCGTCTGATACCACTTTACTAGTTATATTTTTTGTTTTGTTATGTAGCTAAAGTATTTGGCAATATATGTGAGAAAAATGGATAAATACAAACATTTACTATTATGGAGTACATTGTTACTCTCGTTTTTTCAAGTAACCAATGTGCAAGCAGCAGAAGAACGGAATCCAATTTATAATCCGACCAATCCAACAGAAGAAATTTATCCGATTGAGAATACTGGCACACCAGAAAAAATGGAAGAAACAAATGAAAGTACTATGACTAGCGAAACGCAAGCGGAAGAAAGTAGCGAAGACGTTAGTAAAAAAGAAGTGACAACCAATAATCCAAAAACAAATGAAGAAAGGCCTTCTTCCAAGAAAAGTCAGCATCAAGTATTTTTCACGGATGAATTATTTGATGCTAGCCATATCACCATTGTACCAAATAGCACAGGCGGTGCTGGAACGGAGGGGCAAAACACTTTTTACTTGAATTTCATACGGGAATTAGTAGGAACGGCTATTTATGGGAGAAAGAACTGATAAATGATGAATTATGAAATTTTTTTAAATAAAGAAGATCAACGAAGTTATTCCTTGCTAAGGCATTTAGAAGAAAGTCCCACGCTATCAGGTACTTTTATTGCACTTCGCGAAGAATTATCAATGTCGAATTTTTTAGTCAAAAAAACATTAGAAAAATTAAAAGCAGATATTGACAATCTAAAGTTAAGCGACAGCTTAACTTTAGTCGTTTCTGATGTAGATGTTACACTTGAAATTGATGGAAACTATTCAAGTAAACTTTTGCTCACGAAATACTTAACAGAATCGCTCTCTTTTAAATTAGTGTTGTCTTACTTTAGAGGAAATTATAGTTTGACAAAGTTTGCTGAATGTAATCATGTCAGCACCTCTGTGGCGTATAGTACCTTACAGCGGCTAAAAAAAGCCTTAAAGGAGTATCAGATCTATTTTAGTAAACGGGAAATTGTCGGCAATCAAAAAGCAATTTCATTTTTTTTGTATAAATTGTTCACGCTTTCCAATCAACCAATTTCCGAATTATATTCGGTAAAAGTCTATAATGAAGCGAAACGTGTATTACAGTCTGTTGAGTTAAACTATACTTTCACCACCTATGAGCGACGCAATTTTTTCCATTATTTAGCTATTATGATTAACAACGAAGGACGTGCGGTGGAAGGGATCGATACGCGTGCACTGAATACATTTTCAGAGGAACTAATAAAAAAATCGCAAGTGGCATGGGCATTGGCTTCAAAATCATTAACGTATACGATTGTTTTTTTCTTGTATTTGCATGGCAAACTAGAGAAAAAATATGTCATTCATGAAGATCCTACGATTGAAAGCCTAACTCGTGTTTTCATTGGAAGTTTTGAAAAAGCATTTAATTGTTTAGAGGAGTCAACAAGGAATACTCTAGAAGAAGGGTTAGCAATTATTCATTTCAATGTTATTTACTTTCCGATTAATATGTTTGACGATTTTGAAATGGATTTACAGTTTTTTAAGCAAACATATCCGGAATTTTATTTTTATTTAATTGAATATATTCGTTGGTTAACAGCAAAACATAAAAAAATTGCGAAAGCCAATCACTGTTTGTTTTTTAACTATCTATTGTTGCTAATTAATCATGTTCCGGTTCATTTAATTGCAGAGCCAGCCAAGGTCCTAATTGATTTTTCTTATGGAAAAGAGTATAACCAATTCATCAAAAAAAATTTATCCGTCTATGTGAATTTAAATGTAGAAATTATTGACCCGTTATCAGATACCTTACCAGATGTGGTGATTACCAATTTAAATAACTTGTATCAAGAAGAACAGAGTAAAGTTATGGTTTGGCTGGATCCACCTCGTTCGATTGATTGGGTCAATTTAACGCAATCATTATTGACTATTCAAGAAGAAAAATATCAACAACAAAAAGAATCGACAAAGACAAGCGGTGATCCTATCGAATAGAATCATCGCTTGTCTTTGTGTTTAAGTCTTTACAAAACCACCCAAGTGTTTTATAATATGAATATATATTCATATGAATATAAAAACATTAATGAGGAGGCGCATAACAATGTCAAAACAAACAGGTGCACACACACATGAAGAAAAAGGTAAAAACGTTCCAGTTATTCTCTTTTTTACAGGATTGGCTCTTTTCTTTATCGGTTTATTTTTAGGGAACATGCTCTTAGTGAAAAATATTCTTTTCTCATTAGCTGCTATTTTAGCTGGTTATCATATTATTGGGGAAGGCTTTGGAGATACGTATCGGGATACGAAAAACAATCGAAAGTTTTCGCCTAATATTCATTTGTTAATGACCTTAGCTGCAGTTGGTTCAGCATTAATGGGAAGTTTTGAAGAATCAGCATTGTTGATTTTGATTTTTGCGGCGGCGCATTTCCTTGAAGATTATGCCCAAGGCAAAAGTCAACGTGAAATTACAAAACTATTAAATTTAAATCCAACAGAAGCTCGCCTGATAACAGACGACGGCTCAATTCAAACTGTGTCAGTTGAACAATTGAAGATTGGTGACCGCGTGCAAGTCCTCAATGGTGCGCAAATTCCGACAGATGGCGTCGTGATTGAAGGAAGTACCGCTGTGGATGAATCATCTATTAATGGGGAAAGTATTCCCAAAGAAAAAAATAGTGGGGACCCAGTTTTTGGTAGTACCATGAACGGTTCAGGCACAATTGTTGTTGAAGTAACGAAAGATAGTTCAGAAACAGTTTTTGCAAAAATCGTACAGCTCGTGAACCAATCACAAGAAAATCAATCAGAAATTGCAAGCAAAATTAAACGATTTGAACCGAAATATGTCACACTAGTTTTAGCAGTTTTTCCACTAATTGTTTTAGGTGGCGCATTGCTTTTCCAATTGACTTGGGCTGAAAGTTTTTACAGAGGCTTGGTCTTCTTAATTGCTGCCTCCCCTTGTGCATTAGCAGCGAGTGCCGTTCCGGCAACTTTATCAGGAATTTCCAATTTAGCAAAACAAGGCGTTTTGTTTAAAGGTGGCTCATTCTTATCAAATTTAGCTGAAGTGAAAGCACTCGCTTTTGATAAAACAGGCACGCTAACAAAAGGCAAACCTGAGGTCACAGATTATCTTTTTGTTGATGGCTTAGAAGATCGCCAAGAAGAATTAGTAGCTGTTTTAACAAATATGGAGAAAAAATCCAATCATCCATTGGCGACGGCGATTGTTAATCGCTTTGAAGCAGAAACAACGGCTTTAAATTTAGAAGTAGAAAATATTGTCGGGGTGGGTTTAGTAACGACCATTGCAGAAACAACTTTTAGAATTGGTAAACCATCTAGTTTCGAACAAGTGCCAACAATCATTGAGAAACAAACAACGAAATTAGCAAGTGAAGGCAAAACGGTAGTGTACTTTGCCGAAAATGAACAAGTGATTGGTTTGGTGGCATTGATGGATGTTCCTAATGAAGAAGCAATGAACGCCATTCACTATTTCAAGTCACAAAATATTGAAACAACAATGATTACAGGAGATGCAAAACTTACGGGTGAAGCAGTTGGTCGCTTAGTAGGCGTGGACCAAGTTTTTGCTAATGTTTTACCTGAGGAAAAATCAGCGATTGTTGATCAATTAAAACGCGAAGTAGGAATGACAGGGATGGTTGGTGATGGCATTAATGATGCACCGGCTTTAGTGAATGCTGATATCGGAGTGGCGATGGGGGATGGTACAGACATTGCTATCGATGTTGCAGACGTGGTAGTGATGAAAAATGATCTTTCTAAATTAGGCTATGCTCACCGTGTCTCAAAACGCTTGAATAAAATTGTGCAGCAAAATATTATTTTTTCAATGTTAGTGGTAGCAACGTTAATTATCTTGAACTTTTTAGGTATTGCGAATATCGCATTTAGCGTACTTATTCATGAAGGAAGTACCTTAGTGGTCATTTTTAATGGCTTGCGTTTATTAGTTAATACAAAATAAGTCAAATAGTCACTTGCAAGAAAGGAGAGAAAGCGATGAATTCTTTAAAAATGATTGAACTTTCTCTCACCGACGTTGTCATTCGGATGGCTCTAGCCGTGGTTTTTGGAGCTTTGATTGGGTTAGAAAGAAGTATTAAAAGAAAAGGCTTCGGTATCAGTAGTAATGCCATTTTATGTTTGGCCTCCTGTACGATTTCCATTTTACAGATTCAATCGGTGGATATTTTAGTCGATGTGGTGAAACAAAATAGCGCCTTGGCGTCCATTATTTCTATGGATATTACACGATATGGCGCCCAAGTGATTAGTGGTGTAGGTTTTCTCGGTGCGGGGATTATCGTTTTTAGAGAAAGGAAAGTCTCTGGGTTAACGACAGCAGTAATGATGTGGAATGTTACTATTATTGGTTTAGTCATTGGGATGGGCTTTTTAACCATTGCGTTTATCAATCTCGTGGCAACTTTGCTAGTATTAGCTCTGGCCCATTTTAAACGAAAGACTCCTTTAAAACGATTGCAGCTTATCGTAAAAATGAAGGAACCTATGATTAAAGAAAGCCGACTGCATGAACAACTTCAAGCTTCTTTAGAAAAAGGGGAGCGCTTAGTAGAATTGACTTTGGAATCCGAACAAGAGGCAGTGACAGCAAAGATTTCTTATGTAGGCAAAGAAGATTTCTGGCATTCCAACTTGCACCATCTCTTAAAAGAAAAAGGGCACGTTCAATCTGTCTCTGTCACGGAAACAATTTAACCATAAAATAAAGCACTTGGGCGCTAGCGCGCGCCAAGTGCTTTTGTTTAAATATTTAATACTTTATCTAAGAAATCTTTTGTTCGAGGGTTTTGAGGATTTTCAAAGACTTGCTCTGGCGAACCATCTTCTAGGAAGTTACCGCCATCAATGAACATTACTCGATTAGCCACTTCTTTTGCAAAGCCCATTTCGTGAGTAACGATGACCATTGTCATTCCTTGTTTTGCTAAATCTTTCATTACACCAAGAACATCGCCAACCATTTCTGGATCAAGGGCTGATGTTGGCTCATCGAAAAGCATAATATCAGGATTCATCGCTAACGCACGTGCAATTGCGACACGTTGTTTTTGACCACCAGATAAAGAATCTGGATAGGCATCTTTTTTATCTGCCAACCCAACACGTTCTAAAAGTTCTAACGCTTTTTTCTCCGCTTCGTCTTTTGATAAGCGACCTAAATCGGTTGGTGCTAAAACAATATTTTCTAAAATAGATAAATGTGGAAACAAATTGAAATGTTGGAAAACCATGCCGATATGTTGACGGACTTGGTTGATGTCCGTATTTTTATCTGTCAAGTTCGCACCATCAATAATAATGTCTCCGCTAGAAGCTTCTTCTAATTGATTCAAGCAACGTAAAAAAGTACTTTTACCAGAACCAGAAGGACCGATGACGCAGACTACGTCGCCTTCGTTAATAGAAACATTAATGTCGTTTAAGACCGTGTTGTCACCATATTTTTTTACTAAATGTTCAACTAAGATTTTTTCAGTCATATTAGTTCACCTTCTTTTCAAGGTTTTTCGCTAATTTAGTTAAGCTAGTAATTAAAATTAAGTAGATTAACGCAATAACGAAGTAAACCATTGTACTTTGTAATGTCCGAGCAACAATAATTTTTCCTGTTTGTAGTAGTTCGATTAAGCCAATTGCTGAAAGGATAGTTGTATCTTTCAATGAAATAACAAATTGGTTAATGAATGAAGGAATCATAATGCGAATCGCTTGTGGTAAAATAATTTTTTGCATTGTCCGATTATAGGAAAGACCTAAACTTCTTGAAGCTTCCATTTGGCCAACTGGAACAGCTTTGATTCCGCCGCGCACAATTTCAGAAATATAGGCACTGGCATTTAAAGTTAATGTGATAATCCCAGCAATGAAGACCGGGATATTAAAGCCAAGCACACCAGGTAATCCGAAATAGATGAAGAACGCTAAGACCATTAAAGGAATTCCACGAATTAAATCAACATAAATGGTTGAAAGTACACGTAATGCTTTGATTGGTGAAACGCTGAATAGCCCAAAAATAACGCCGACAATTAAAGCAAGTACGAAGGAAATCAACGTTAATAGAATCGTCATCCATAAACCGTGTAACAATTGTTTCCAGTTGTTTTGCATGAAGCCAACAAACGTAGATTCGTCAGCTGTTTCTTCTTTGGCTTCGTTGCCATCTTTCACGTAAGTGCCGATAATTTTATCGTATTCACCTGTACGTTTCATTTCTTTTAAGCCTTCGTTAAACATTTCAAGTAGTTCAGGATTTTGCCCTTTTTTGACAGCAAAACCGTAAGAACCACCTTTTTCACGAGGAATTGGTGTCGCTAGTGGTTGATTTTGCGCAACCCCGTAGCCAATGACAGGATAATCATCCATCATGGCATCAACTTCGCCAATTTCTAATGCACTGTATAATGCATCAGTTGTGTCTAAATACTTAATTGAGTAATCATATTTCTTTTTATTTTTTTCTAAGAAATCAGCACTTTCAGTACCAATTTTTACGCCGACTTTTTTGCCTTTTAAATCATCATACGATTTAATTTTGTCATTGCCTTTTTTGACCGCAATTTGAATACCGCTATCAAAGTAAGGAACAGAGAAGTCGAAGGCTTTTTTACGATCATCCGTAATCGTCATGCCTGCAACCATCCCATCTGCTTGACCAGATTCAACAGCTTGGACAGCAGAACTAAAACCAATAAATTTAAATTCAACAGTAAAACCTTGCAATTCAGCTGCACGTTTGACTAAATCTACATCAATTCCGACATAATCGCCTTGGGCATTTTGAAACTCAAACGGAGCAAATGTAGAATCACTAGCAATCACATATTTCTCTTTTTTAGGAGTGATTTTTTTCATCTGTTCGCCAGCGTCTTGTGTGTTTGTTTCATCGCCTGTCGCTAAGTAGTTGTTTAAAATTTTATCATAAGTACCATTGTCTTTAAGATTTTTCAAACCAGCGTTGAACTTTTTGATTAATTCAGGGTTTTGACCTTTTTTCACTGCGAAACCATAAGAACTGCCTGTTTCTTTATCGCCAACTAATTGTAATTTTTGGCCATTTTTCACTGCGTAGCCCAATACAGGATAATCATCAACGATTGCATCCGCTTCGCCGTTTTCTAAGGCTTTATAAAGACCCGTTGCATCGTCAAAATTTTTGATGGTGTAGTCATATTTCTCTTTATTTTTTTCAAGGAAATTGGCACTTTCAGTTCCAACTTTAGCCGCAACCGTTTTGCCTTTTAAATCATCATATGATTTAATTTTGTCGTTTCCTTTTTTAACCGCTAATTGTAAACCGCTATCGAAGTATGGATCTGAAAAATCAAAGGATTTTTTTCGCTCATCCGTAATACTCATTCCAGCAATCATGCCATCAATTTGTTTAGATTGAATCGCTTGGACTGCACTATCGAAGCCTAATGGTTTTAAATCCACTTCAAAATCTTGATCTTTGGCAATCGCATCTAATAAATCAACGTCAATACCAATGTATTTTCCTTTTGAGTCTTGGAATTCAAAAGGGGCGAATGTTAAATCCGTTCCAATTGTATATTTCTTTCCTTCTGCATGTGCTGAAGTGCCACTAATGAATGTTAGCAGAGTTACCATCATCACAAAGAAAGAAAG
The DNA here is from genome assembly GCF_001811595.1 of Enterococcus sp. HMSC078F03. NCBI lineage: Bacteria > Bacillati > Bacillota > Bacilli > Lactobacillales > Enterococcaceae > Enterococcus > Enterococcus sp. HMSC078F03. Next base: position 15,036 of record NZ_KV805562.1, read on the forward strand.
TAAAAAGTGTTTCCTTTTCATAAAATACCTCCTAGTTTTGCATATTGAACAATTATATAGTAAGAAATAGGAAGCTGACAAGTATTTGAACGCTAAAAAGAGAAAAAAACTCTAATTTCCTTACATTTCATGTTATAAAATGTAACATAGAAATTAAGAACAAAAGATTAAGATCAGTTGAAGTCCGAAACAGCAAAAGTGGCGAAAATATGTTCGGTATGTTAAACTAATAAGTGGACATTCTGCCAGAATGGGCCGATAATTTAAGAGAAATTAGACACTTTGAGGGGGAGTTATAAATGATCGAAAGAGAAACTTCCAATACCTTTCATTTGGCTTCTAAATATGAGCCTGCCGGAGATCAGCCAGCCGCTATTGCTGAACTAGTTGACGGTGTCAAAGGTGGAGAAAAAGCTCAAATTTTACTTGGAGCGACCGGAACAGGTAAAACATTTACAATCTCTAATGTGATTCAAGAAGTGAACAAACCAACATTAGTGATTGCACATAATAAAACACTAGCTGGACAATTATACGGGGAATTTAAAGAATTTTTCCCAGATAATGCGGTCGAGTATTTTGTCAGTTACTATGATTATTATCAACCAGAAGCATATGTACCCTCAAGTGATACATATATTGAAAAAGATTCCAGTATTAATGATGAAATTGATAAACTACGCCATTCAGCGACAAGTTCTTTATTGGAACGAAACGATGTCATCGTGGTAGCATCAGTTTCTTGTATTTTTGGTTTAGGGGATCCGCGGGAATACAGTCAACAAGTTGTTTCATTACGTGTGGGAATGGAAATGGATCGTAATGAGTTACTAAAAAGCTTAGTCGATATTCAATTCGAACGAAATGATATTGATTTTCAACGGGGGCGTTTTCGTGTCCGCGGTGATGTGGTTGAGATATTCCCAGCTTCACGGGATGAGCATGCGCTACGTGTTGAATTTTTCGGAGACGAAATTGATCGAATTCGTGAAGTAGATGCGTTAACTGGTGAAATTGTCGGCGAAACAGAGCATGTCGCTATTTTTCCGGCAACACACTTCGTGACGAACGAAGAACATATGGAACACGCCATATCGCAGATCCAAGAAGAATTAGAGGCACGTTTGAAAGTGCTTCGCAGTGAAAATAAATTATTGGAAGCTCAACGTTTGGAACAGCGAACCAACTATGATATTGAGATGATGAGAGAGATGGGCTATACGTCAGGGATTGAGAATTACTCTCGACATATGGATGGTCGCCAAGAAGGAGAGCCGCCATATACGCTGTTGGACTTTTTCCCAGATGACTTCTTACTTGTAATCGATGAGTCTCATGTAACAATGCCGCAAATTAGAGGAATGTATAATGGCGACCGAGCACGGAAACAAATGTTAGTGGACTATGGTTTCCGGTTACCAAGTGCACTTGATAACCGACCGCTTCGTTTAGAAGAATTTGAACAACATGTAAACCAAATTGTTTATGTATCGGCAACACCAGGCCCTTATGAAATGGAACAAACAGAGACTGTTGTTCAACAAATCATTCGACCAACAGGTTTACTAGATCCAGAAGTAGAAATCCGCCCAATTATGGGTCAAATTGATGACTTGGTGGGCGAAATTCATGAACGGATCGAAAAAGATCAGCGGGTGTTTGTCACAACCTTAACGAAGAAAATGGCCGAAGATTTAACCGACTATTTCAAAGAATTAGGCTTAAAAGTTAAATATTTGCATAGTGATATAAAAACACTGGAAAGAACGGAGATTATTCGCGATTTACGATTAGGCGAATTTGATATTCTAATAGGTATTAACTTATTACGTGAAGGAATCGATGTGCCAGAAGTTTCCTTAATTGCGATTCTAGATGCGGATAAAGAAGGCTTCTTACGTAGTGAACGCTCGTTAGTGCAAACGATGGGACGGGCTGCCCGGAACGCTGAAGGAAAAGTCATTATGTATGCAGATAAAATCACCGATTCGATGCAACGAGCTATGGATGAAACGGCACGACGTCGGGCAATCCAAGAAGCATATAATGAAGAACATGGTATTGAACCAAAAACAATTATTAAAGAAATTCGTGATTTGATTTCTATTTCCAAAACAGCTGATAAAGATGAAACAGTGGTTCAATTGGATAAATCATATAAAGATTTATCAAGACAAGAAAAAGCTGATTTATTAATGAAACTTGAAAGAGAAATGAAGGATGCGGCCAAAGCATTAGACTTCGAAACTGCAGCCACATTACGAGATACCATTCTTGAATTGAAAGCTGCCAAATAAGTCAACCAACGGATTAAGTAAAAGATACGATGAACCATCGTATCTTTTACTAATCTTTTCTCTATAGAATGACTTGAAATGATTTGACGTAAGAGATTTAGTAAAAGGAGAACATATATGGCAAATGATAAAATTGTGATTCATGGTGCACGCGCCCATAACTTAAAAAATATTGATGTCACGATTCCTCGTGACAAAATGGTTGTCGTAACTGGACTATCTGGTTCTGGCAAAAGTTCATTAGCGTTTGATACGCTTTACGCAGAAGGGCAACGACGTTATGTAGAGAGTCTCTCTGCTTATGCGCGACAATTTTTGGGACAGATGGATAAACCAGATGTTGACAGCATCGATGGTTTAAGTCCAGCTATTTCAATTGATCAAAAGACGACAAGTAAAAACCCACGCTCAACGGTGGGGACGGTCACAGAAATCAATGATTATTTACGATTGTTATTTGCTCGGGTAGGTCATCCAATTTGTCCTAACGATCATATTGAAATTACCAGTCAGTCTGTTGAACAGATGGTTGATAAAGTCTTAGAGCTACCAGAGCGAACAAAAATTCAAATTTTGGCCCCTGTTGTGGTCAAGAAAAAAGGCCAACATAAAAAAGTGTTTGAAATGATCCAACGTGAAGGGTATGTCAGAATGCGGGTGGATGGTGAAACCTATGATGTTAGTGAGGCACCAGAACTTGAAAAAAATAAAAAACATGATATTGCGATTGTGATTGACCGTATCGTTGTGAAAGAAGGCATTCGCTCTCGCTTGTTTGATTCGTTTGAAGCGGCTTTGCGTTTAGCTGAAGGTTACGCAATTGTTGATGTGATTGGTCAAGAAGAAATGTTGTTTAGTGAACATTATGCTTGTCCTTATTGTGGGTTCACAGTCGGTGAATTGGAACCGCGCTTGTTTTCATTTAATGCACCATTTGGCGCTTGTCCCGATTGTGATGGTTTAGGTGTTAAATTAGAAGTGGACAAAGACTTAGTGATTCCAGATCCCACTAAAACCTTGAGAGAAGGGGCCATTGTTCCGTGGAACCCTATTAGTTCCCAATATTATCCACAAATGTTGGAGCAAGCAGCCACCAGTTTTGGGATTGATATGGATACGCCGTTTGAAGAATTACCTGCAGACCAACAAGAAATTATTTTAAATGGTTCTGGCGAGAAAAACTTTCATTTTCATTATGAAAATGACTTTGGTGGTGTTCGTGATGTGGAAGTGCCATTTGAAGGGATTTTAAAAAATATTAAACGACGTTATCATGAAACGAATAGCGATTTTACACGAGATCAAATGCGGTTATACATGACAGAATTGACTTGTCGAAGCTGTCAAGGGTATCGTTTGAATCCGCAAGCTTTAGCTGTAAAAATCAATGGCACGCACATTGGTGAAGTCAGTGAATTAGCAATAAAAAATGCGGTCCAATTTTTTGAAGGTGTGTCTTTATCTGAACAAGAAACAACGATTGCTCGGCCAATTTTAAAAGAAGTCGAAGATCGGTTAACCTTCTTAAAAAATGTTGGGTTAGATTACTTAACCTTAAGTCGAGCTGCTGGTACACTTTCTGGCGGAGAAGCACAAAGAATTCGCTTAGCAACACAAATTGGATCAAACTTATCAGGCGTTCTTTACATTTTAGATGAACCATCAATTGGTTTGCATCAACGAGATAACGACCGCTTGATTGACTCATTGAAAAAAATGCGGGACTTAGGCAATACATTAATTGTGGTGGAACATGATGAAGATACAATGATGGCTTCGGATTACTTGATTGATGTGGGACCTGGCGCTGGACATCTGGGCGGTGAAATTGTAGCCGCTGGTACGCCGGAAGAGGTTGCTAAAAATCCGCATTCATTGACCGGGCAATATCTTTCTGGGAAAAAAGTGATTCCTGTACCAAAAGAACGTCGCAAAGGTAATGGCAAAGCGATCAAAGTCACTGGTGCCAGTGAAAATAATTTAAAAAATGTCAGTGTTGAATTTCCGCTGGGTGAATTTGTTGCTGTCACAGGCGTTTCAGGTTCAGGGAAAAGTACTTTAGTCAATCAAATTTTAAAAAAAGCGCTGGCCCAAAAATTAAATCGTAATTCCAATAAACCCGGGAAACACAAAAGCATCACTGGTTATGAAGCCATTGAAAAGATTGTTGACATTGACCAAAGTCCAATTGGTCGAACACCAAGAAGTAATCCAGCGACTTATACTAGTGTTTTTGATGACATTCGCGATTTGTTTGCCCAAACAAATGAAGCCAAGGTTCGTGGCTATAAAAAAGGTCGCTTTAGTTTTAACGTCAAAGGTGGCCGTTGTGAAGCTTGTCGCGGGGATGGTATCATCAAAATTGAAATGCACTTTTTACCTGATGTCTATGTGCCTTGCGAAGTTTGTCATGGCAAACGTTATAATTCTGAGACGTTAGAAGTTCATTATAAAGGCAAAAACATTTCTGATATTTTAGATATGACGGTGGAAGATGCCGTAGAATTTTTCAAACATATTCCTAAAATTCATCGTAAATTGCAAACAATTGTGGATGTAGGCTTAGGCTATGTGACATTGGGGCAGCCGGCAACTACTTTATCTGGTGGGGAAGCACAGCGGATGAAGCTAGCGAGTGAACTTCATAAAAATTCTAATGGGAAAAACTTTTATATTCTGGATGAACCAACAACAGGCTTGCATACCGATGATATTGCGCGATTGCTTCTAGTATTAGAGCGTTTAGTGGAAGCGGGCAATACCGTTTTAGTGATTGAACATAACTTGGATGTCATCAAGTCTGCGGATCATGTGATTGATCTAGGGCCAGAAGGTGGCGACGGTGGTGGGACGATCGTGGCGACCGGAACACCAGAAGAAGTTGCTAAAGTCAAAGACAGTTACACAGGATATTATTTAAAACGTGTTCTGAAATAAACATTAATGATTAGATAAAGAACCTTGTTTTTATGGGAAACAAGGTTTTTTATTATAAAATAACAAATATTTTTTAATAAAAATTAAAAATAAATGTTGACTTAATGTGTAATTAAAAGATATACTATGTTTGTTAACAAAATAACAATGAATACGAAGGGAAGTCTTAAATGAAAAACAAAAAAATAACAACAAGTTTATTAACAGCAGGAATGGTCTTAGCTATCGGAATCACACCTTTTGTACATAGTAACACAATGGAAGCAGCGACCTTAATTTCACAATCAGACCATGAAAAAGTAATGAGTTTTACCAAGAAAGACTTAAAAGAAGCAACGGGCATTCAATTGGAGCCGGCGACAGTACAAGCCGTTCATCAGGAATTAAAGCAACAAATCACCTGGGAAACATTAGGCTATTCCACAATTGATGCGCAAAATATTGCGACACGTTTTACACAAAATACATATCAGGCTCTGGGGATTTTAACAGATATCGCCAACCATTCAGACCTTCAATTGAAAGTCATAACCATTAATAATCCCTATCTAGCAACAGCTAAAATTGGTACCTTTAAGTGGGAAACTGTAACTCCTGAAGTTGGTGGGGACCATGAAACAGCAGACAATGAACTAACCACACCGACACCGACTGTTGCCAGTCTTCAAGAGATTGACGTAGAAATTGAATACGACGAAAATGAAATTGAGTTCACCTATGAAATAAAATCGAACTGAACAATTGAAGCAACGTATGAAGATGAATCTGCTGATTTAGAATTAGAAGGTAAGGCAGCACAAGACAAAATCATGACTCTTTTAGATGGATTGTCAATCAAAACAGCTACAAATGAACAAATTAAAGAACACATTACGAAAAAGTTAGCCGTGAATGAACAAGTAAAACAATTTGAGTTTGAAGCTAATTTTACTGATAAAACAGAAATTGAGTTTGTATTAAAATAACACAGAGTTATATAGTATAATTCAGCAATTAAAACAGCATTGACAAAAATGTCAATGCTGTTTTTCTATGAAAGAATAGAAATCTTTATAAGAATGATTGAAAAGCTTTCTTTGATACGCCCGGGGTGTTATAATATAGTGATGCAAGTGAAGGGAGTGTTGAATATGCCAGAAAATTTACAACTGGTTATTATTACAGGAATGAGTGGCGCTGGAAAAACAGTCGCTGTTCAAAGCTTTGAAGACATGGGCTATTTCTGTATCGACAATTTACCACCAAGCTTAATCCCAAAATTTTGGGAATTAATTAAAGAATCTGGAAAAGTTACCAAGATTGCGTTAGTGATCGATTTACGTTCACGGACCTTCTTTAGAGAAATTCAGGATATGTTAGTCGAACTTGAAAATACTAATTTTATTGATACAACGATTTTATTTTTAGATGCCACCGATGAAGAGTTAGTTTCTCGTTATAAAGAGACACGGCGTGCGCATCCAATGGCGATGGATGGTTTAGTGACAGAAGGTATTCGTAAAGAACGTGCAATGCTGGAAGAAATCAAGGCGGATGCTCAGTTGGTTATTGATACCACGGACTTGTCCCCTCGTCAATTGCGGGAACGTTTGAATAAAGAACTAGCAACGAGAGAGACACACGAATTTCGAGTGGAAATGGTGTCCTTCGGCTTTAAATATGGTTTGCCGATTGATGCAGATATCGTTATGGATGTTCGCTTTTTACCTAACCCCCATTATATTGATGAACTACGACCGTTAACTGGAATGGATCAACCTGTTTATGATTATGTGATGGGCTTCCCAGAAACAGATGAATTTTATACAAAATTTATCGATTTACTGCGAACAGTCTTACCTGGATATAAAAAAGAAGGTAAAAGTAGCGTCACCATTGCAATTGGCTGTACTGGCGGACAACATCGCTCTGTTGCATTGACAGAACGTGTTGGCGCTGAATTAAAAGAGGAAGATTACCATGTAAATATTACCCACCGCGACCGCTTAAAAAGAAAAGAAACGGTTAATCGCTCTTAATGAAAACCTATCGAATTCGTAAACCGAAGATCGTGGTTGTTGGTGGTGGAACAGGCTTGCCAGTAATTTTGAAAAGTTTAAGAAATCAAAGTGTTGATATTACTGCCGTCGTAACGGTCGCTGATGATGGCGGTAGTAGTGGCGAGCTTCGTTCCTCTATTAATAACATGACACCTCCGGGAGATTTAAGAAATGTTTTAGTGGCATTGTCAGATATGCCACAATTATATGAAGATATTTTTCAATATCGTTTTGATAAATCAGATAGTCATTTTGCCAATCATGCAATCGGTAATTTAATCATTGCTGCTGTCTCAGAAATGAGAGGAAGTACGTATGAAGCGATTCAATTGCTTTCAAAAATGATGCATGTTGATGGACGGATTTATCCATCATCAGAACGGCCATTAACGTTACATGCTGTATTTAAAGATGGCTCAGTGGCGGTGGGAGAATCAAAAATTGCACTGGATCGCAAGACGATTGACCATGTGTTTGTAACAAATACACACGGAGAAGAGCAGCCAAGAGCTGCGCGTAAAGTCGTCAAAGCAATTGAAGAAGCAGACATGGTCGTGTTAGGGCCAGGGAGTCTTTTTACAAGTATTTTGCCTAATTTAGTTATTACAGAAATTGGTGAAGCCATCAAACAAACGGCAGCCGAAGTAGTCTATATTTGTAACATCATGACCCAAAAAGGGGAAACGGAACATTTTACGGATGCAGATCATGTTCGTGTCTTAAACGAGCATCTACAAGCGCAGTTTGTTGATACAGTGCTGGTTAACACAGAAAAAGTACCAGAAAATTACATGGATCCTGAAATTTATGATGAATATTTGGTTCAAGTAAAGCATGATTTTCAAGGATTACGTGAAGAAGGATGCCGAGTTATTTCGACAGACTTTTTAGAATTAAGAGATGGCGGAGTTTTTCATGATGGGGAAAAAGTTGTTGAAGAACTTTTCCGTATCGTATTTGGAACGAAATATTAATTAATCAAAAGAATCAAGAGAGGAGGAGCTTAGATGTCTTTTGCCTCGGATGTCAAAAAAGAGTTGACTGGTTTAGAAGTCCATCGAGAACACGCGAAAGCAGAATTAGCAGCATTAATTCGGATGAACGGCTCACTTAGCTTAGTTAATCAACAGTTTGTCTTGAATGTACAAACGGAAAATGCTGCAATTGCTCGTCGAATGTATTCATTGCTGAAAGATCATTACCATGCACAAGCAGAATTATTAGTTCGTAAAAAAATGAAACTAAAGAAAAATAATGTTTACATTGTGCGTCTAAAACAAGATACACAAAAAATTCTAGCTGATTTGGATATTATGGATGGGGTCGTTTTTAATGGCAATGTGTCAAATGAAATCATGGGTAACGCACAAAAAATGCGTTCCTATTTACGCGGGGCCTTTATGGCTTCTGGCTCAGTTAATAATCCGGAAACAAGTCGCTATCATTTAGAAATTTTTTCAATTTATGAAGAACACAATAATGATATTTGTAAGATGTTGAATTACTATGACTTAAACGCTCGAACATTGGGACGCCGAAACGGGTATATTTGTTATTTAAAAGGTGCTGAAAAAATTGCCGACTTTTTAACGTTAATTGGTGCCACGAACTCTATGTTGAAATTTGAAGATGTCCGGATTGTCCGTGATATGCGGAATTCAGTAAATCGTTTAGTGAATTGCGAAACAGCGAATTTAAATAAAACCATTGATGCGGCTTCAAAACAAATTGAAAATATTCAATTTATTGAAAGTACAGTAGGGCTGACGTCATTACCGGAGAAACTTCAGGAAATCGCAGAATTACGGTTAGAGTATCCGGAAGTTAGTCTCAAAGAACTAGGGGAAATGATTCCTTCAGGAGCTATTTCTAAGTCAGGTATTAATCATCGTATTCGAAAAATTAATGAATTTGCAGAAAAATTACGAGAAAAAAGTGCGTAACTTTTCTGCTCCAGAAGTGAAGAATAACATTTCCGTTTGAAGTGCTATCCTTCACTTTTTCTTTAAGCGTGTAAAAAAAATTAAAGTGTGCAAAAAGTGTGTAGCGCTGAAATGTAGTGTTGACCTGTGTTTTAAAGAAACGATGTTGGCACGAATGTTGCATGTAATGAAATGCAAGCGATTACTTATTGCTGTTTTTAACTAAAACATTAAAAACTATTGGAGGGGTCAAAATGGTTCAACGATTAATTAGTGCAAATGCATCAGAAATCAAACGGATGTCAAAAGAAGAGCTGTTTCAGAGTATTAAAGCGAGCGAAGGGCGCGTAATTTTATCGGAAAATGTGGTAGTTCATCCATCCGTAGCAGGTGATATCACTTGTGCGGAAATGTCAAAAGCATATGGCGCAGACATGATTTTATTGAATGTTTTCGATGTTAATCAACCGATTGTAGTAGCCGCTTATGAAGGGCAATATACTGCGGAAACATGTGTCCCTAATGATGAGGTTGTTCATCGTTTGAAAGAACTAGTCGGTTTACCGATTGGCATGAATGTCGAACCTGTTGATGAAAATTTAGACTTAGCTTCAACAAGAGTTTCAATCGAACCAGGTAGAAAAGCATCAGCAGCTACTTTCAAAAAAGCCAATGAACTGGGTTTGGATTTTATCTTATTGACAGGTAATCCTGGAACTGGTGTGACCAACGACTTGATTGCTAAGAACGTGGCCTTAGCCAAAAAACATTTTGACGGCATCATTATTGCCGGAAAAATGCACAGTTCAGGTGTAGATGAACCAGTGGTCAGTTTAAAATCAGCTGAACAATTTATTGAAGCGGGCGCTGATATTGTCTTAGTCCCAGCAGTTGGCACGGTTTGGGGCATCACTGATCAACAAGTCAAAGAAGTTGTGGATTTTGCACATTCAAAAGGAAAATTAGTTATGAGTGCCATTGGAACTTCACAAGAAAGTGCTCAACCTGAAGTTATCCAAACTATCGGCATTAGAAATAAAATTTTAGGCGTAGATATTCAACATATTGGCGATGCCAATATGGGCTTAGTTGGTATTGAAAATATTAAAGAGCTTTCTGATGCGATACGTGGGAAAAGACATACTGTTGCTAGAATGGCTCGTTCGATTAATCGTTAAAAAAGTGAACAGAGGCACGAATTCAGAAAATTTGAATTCGTGTCTTATGATTTTTTTATTGAAAAACGGTATACTAAAAGAGAAATAAAGGTTTGAAAGGATGAGGTTTTTTATGGATATTTCAGTAATTGATGCAACAAAAGTTAACACAGAAACAGGACTTCACATTGGTGAGAGCAATGCCCCTATCAAAATGATAGAATTTATCAATGTTCGCTGTCCTTATTGCAGAAAATGGTTTGAAGAGTCTGAGGAACTGTTAGCACAATTTGTCAAAAGTGGTAAAGTTGAACGTATCATTAAGTTGTTTGATAAAGAAAAAGAAAGTTTACAACGCGGCAATGTGATGCATCATTACATTGACTATTCAGCGCCTGAACAAGCACTGTCAGCATTGCATAAAATGTTTGCTACGCAAGATGAATGGGGAAACTTAACCTTAGAAGAAGTAGCGACGTATGCTGAAAAAAATCTTGGCTTAAAAGAACAAACAGATGCAACGCTTGTTTCCGCCGTGATTGCTGAAGCCAATGCGGCGCACATTCAATTTGTACCAACGATCATCATTGGTGAGCATATCTTTGACGAAAGTGTCACTGAAGAAGAATTACGAGGATACATTGAAAAATAAAAAAATGGAAACAGCGACGGTCGCTGTTTCCATTTTTTTTATTTTTAATTTAAGGCGCTACTATTTTCCATTACTTCATCGATTAAACCATATTCTTTTGCTTGTTCGGCAGTCATATAGTTATCACGATCGGTATCACGTTCAATCACTTCAATTGGTTGGCCAGTTCGTTCAGCTAAAATTGAATTTAAACGTTGACGAGTGTCTAAAATGTGACGAGCAGCAATTTCAATTTCTGTTGCTTGCCCTTGAGCGCCACCAAGTGGTTGGTGAATCATGATTTCCGCATTTGGTAAAGCGAAACGTTTGCCTTTTTGACCAGCTGTTAATAAGAAGCTACCCATTGAAGCCGCCATTCCTAATACGATCGTTTGGACATCCGCTTTAACGAAATTCATGGTATCGAAAATCGCTAAGCCTGCAGAAACGCTGCCACCAGGAGAGTTAATGTACAAGTAAATATCTTTTTCTGAATCTTGGGCATCTAAGAATAATAACTGTGCAATCACTGAGTTTGCCACATTATCATCGATAGGGCCGCTTAGCATAATGATGCGGTCTTTTAATAAACGAGAGTAAATGTCATAAGCACGTTCACCGCGAGATGATTGTTCAATAACTGTTGGAATTAAATTCATAAGTAAATCCTCCTATATAAAGAAACTTTTAAAGTCATTCTATCATAAAGCACTTTGAATGCCTATGAAAAGTATACCTCTTTGGTCAATAAAGGTCAACGAAGTCGCTTGAAAAATTTTGTGTCATTTTTTATCCGAAACTTTTGGATTATGTTATACTAAAATGGAAAATTAGAAAAAGAGCGAGGGGAAAAATATGTTTGTTTTTATCGCCGGAATGGTCGGTGTAATCGTCGGTGCGCTAATAGTCACAGCAAGTGCCGCCTTACATTCATCTTACAAAGAGCGAAAAGAAGTACGTTATCGTGAACTAGAACATTTGGTTAAAGAAATTGAATCATTGAATTTATTAAATAAAAAAGTCAAAGAAATTTTACAAAAGCGTGAATTATATATAGACAGGTCAATTGAATACTTATCGATGGATGATTGTTTCATCAGCATCGATGATTTTATTTATTTGGAATCATTTTCTGCTCAAAATAATTTTTACTTACCGACGTACTTAATTGAAGAATTTTTCAAAAAAATTGCGCATCGTAAAGTCATTTTGACGGCCAGCGAAGTTGCTGAAATGGGTGGGCACACCTATAAAGGCGGCCGTGTTATTTTGGAAAATTTTTCAGACGAGATTTTAGCAATTATTGAAGATAAAAAACGTAAAATGCAGCGTTTGTCTAACGAACCACTTCATTATTTTAAAGCGATTAAATAAAAAAAGAACCAGCGTACCCGCTAATTTTTGGGGGTATCTGGTTCTTTTTCTTGTTGTTCCATATCGGTCATAGTGTCTTCAATTTCTTTATGTAAGAAATAAGAAATAACTGTACGAATGATCACCAAGGTTGCCAATTTCAAAATATCTTGAAAAGTTGGTTTAACAATAGATTCAATAATATCAGCAGCAATTAAAATTTCTAAACTTAACAGAATGTAGCTACCAAGGAAGTTTTTGATGAACGTATTCATTTTGGTTAAGGTAAAGCGGCTTTGATTTTGTCGTTCACTTTTAATGAAATCTTTTCCTGCTAAACAAACACCCCAAACTAAAACAATAATTGAAAAAACATTCAGTCCTAAAATACATAGCTCAAAAAGTGGGGTTAAAAGCGTCATTAACTGATGGGGCCACTCATTCATCGTATTCACTCCTACCAAAAAGCCTTTTCTTTAACTATAACGAAACGGTTGACTAACGTCAAATATTGTTGAAATAAACGGGCTAAACTATTCAGCTTATAGAACAAAACTAAGAAAATTATGAATAGCATCTAACAATTAAGTAAAAGGACTGTAAAGGTTCTTTTACTTTTTTTGTGTAAAAAAAGAGTCTTGAAAAGAATCAAGTAGCAAAAAGTAAGTGAAAACCAACTTTGTCAGTGGATAGTCTTTTAATTAATTTTTAAAAGACAAATTTTACGTTTTCAAGAGCCGAATACTGCCAAGTTTTAGCCTATAAAGGTGATAGAATCAGAAATTGAGTAAGAGATGTGTCACAAAAGCAAGGAGACACATCGACTTGATGAAAGATTTAAGGAGCTGTAGTTGAAGTAAAGAGAAGCAAGTGTCCCAAACACTAGCGAAAGAAAATAGGGAGGATTAAAATGTTTAAGAAAGCAACGAAATTATTATCGACAATGGTGATTGTCGCTGGAACAGTTGTGGGAAATTTCAGTCCCACATTGGCTTTAGCTGAAGGAGCGGTTAAAGCAGGAGATATAGAAGGAATGACCAATACGGTGAAAGTAAAAGACGACAGTCTGGCTGATTGTAAACGGATATTGGAAGGACAAGCTGCTTTCCCAGTTCAAGCGGGTGAAACGGAACCGGTTGATTTAGTGGTTGTTGAAGATGCCAGTGGTAGTTTTTCAGATAATTTTCCACATGTAAGACAAGCGATTGATGAAGTTGTTAAAGGCTTGTCTGACCAAGACCGCGTGATGCTTGCTTCATATCGCGGCGGAAAACAATTTATGTTTCCTGATGGAAAGACAAAAATTAATTCAGCTGATTATGACATGAATGTGCGTGTTGATACTCAATTAACCCATGATAAAAGCAAGTTTGTCTCTGGTTTTGGAGACGTTCGGACGTATGGTGGTACGCCAACCGCCCCAGGATTGAAACTCGCTTTAGATACGTACAATCAAACACACGGAGATTTAACGAATCGAAAAACGTATTTCCTATTAGTGACAGATGGGGTCGCTAATACACGTTTAGATGGTTACTTGCATAAAACCAATACCAATGATTCAATCAATGAATATCCAGATCCAAGACATCCTCTTCAAGTCTCAGTGGAATATAGTAATGACTACCAAGGTGCTGCAGCAGAAGTTTTAGCGTTAAACCAAGAAATTACTAACCAAGGCTATGAAATGATTAATGCGTATTGGGAAAGTGTCGAATCTTTAAGTTCAGTGAATTCATACTTTGATAAGTATAAAACAGAAGTGGGTCCTTTTGTAAAACAAGAGTTGCAACAAGGATCTAGCACACCAGAAGATTTTATTACAAGCCAATCTATTGATGATTTTACAACCCAATTAAAACAAATTGTCAAAGATCGTCTGGCGCAATCGACACCAGCAACAGCTTCATTAACGATTGCCAATCAATTTGATATTCAATCGGCGACCGCTACGGACGATGCTGGAAATGATGTGCCTGTTCAAATTAACGGACAAACCATTTCAGCAACTAGTACAGAAGGTTACGTAGGAAACATCACCATTCACTACGAAGTCAAAGAAAATACAGCGATTGATGCAGCAACCCTTGTAAGTAGTGGGACAATGAATCAAGGAACAATTGCTAAGGAATTTCCAGAAGCGACGATTCCTAAAAATGACAATGCGCATGCGTGTGACGTGACGCCAGAAGATCCAACGATTACAAAAGATATCGAAAATCAAGAGCACTTAGATTTAACCAATCGTGAAGATAGTTTCGATTGGCATGTCAAAACAGCCTTTGGCAATGAAACAAGTACTTGGACCCAAGCCAGTTTAGTAGATGATATTAACCAATTATTAGATATCCAAAAAGTCGTTGTCACTGATGAAAATGGTAAAGATGTTACAGCTAATGGCAAAGTAACACAAG
>NZ_KV805562.1:29885-30358 GCF_001811595.1 Enterococcus sp. HMSC078F03
CCGTGACCAAGAATTTAAATGGAATGTCAAAACAGCTTTTGGTAACGAAACAAGCACTTGGACCCAAGCCAGCATGGTAGATGACATTAATAAAGTGTTAGACATCACAGACGTGAAAGTTACTGATGAAAATGGTAAAGATGTTACAGCCAATGGCACAGTAACACAAGAAAATAACAAAGTAACTTTTGAAATGAACAAACAAGCAGACAGCTATGACTATTTGAGTGGTCATACATACACAATGACTATTACAACTAAAATTAAAACTGACGCAACGGACGAAGAATTAGCGCCTTATATCCAACAAGGCGGCATTCCCAACCAAGCTGACTTAAACTTTGGCAATGAAGGGGACGTGTTGCATTCCAACAAACCAACTGTAACACCGCCGCCAGTAGATCCAAATATTACTAAAGACGTAGAAGGTCAAGATCACTTAGATTTAACCAACCGTGACCAAGAATTTAAAT
>NZ_KV805562.1:30458-30715 GCF_001811595.1 Enterococcus sp. HMSC078F03
AGAAAATAACAA
The DNA here is from genome assembly GCF_001811595.1 of Enterococcus sp. HMSC078F03. Classification (NCBI taxonomy): domain Bacteria; kingdom Bacillati; phylum Bacillota; class Bacilli; order Lactobacillales; family Enterococcaceae; genus Enterococcus; species Enterococcus sp. HMSC078F03. The sequence goes on from NZ_KV805562.1 coordinate 30,471, forward strand.
AGTAACTTTTGAAATGAACAAAAAAGATGACAGCTACTCCTACTTAGCTGGACATACGTACACAATGACTATTACCACTAAAATTAAAGACGGCGCAACCAATGAAGAATTAGCACCTTATATTGAACAAGGTGGCATTCCCAACCAAGCCGACTTAAACTTTGGCAACGAAGGGGACGTGTTGCATTCCAACAAACCAACGGTAACACCACCTGCACCAACGCCAGAAGATCCAACGATTACAA
>NZ_KV805562.1:30815-31311 GCF_001811595.1 Enterococcus sp. HMSC078F03
CCGACTTAAACTTTGGCAACGAAGGGGACGTGTTACATTCCAACAAACCAACAGTGACACCGCCTGCACCAACGCCAGAAGATCCAACGATTACAAAAGATATCGAAAATCAAGAGCACTTAGATTTAACCAATCGTGAAGATAGTTTCGATTGGCATGTCAAAACAGCTTTCGGTAACGAAACCAGCACATGGACCCAAGCTAGCATGGTAGATGACATTAATAAAGTGTTAGACATCACAGACGTGAAAGTTACTGATGAAAATGGTAAAGATGTTACAGCCAATGGCACAGTAACACAAGAAAATAACAAAGTAACTTTTGCAATGAATAAAAAAGACGACAGTTATACCTACTTATCTGGTCACACATACACAATGACCATTACCACTAAAATTAAAGCAGACGCAACGGACGAAGAATTAGCGCCTTATATTGAACAAGGCGGGATTCCCAACCAAGCCGACTTAAACTTTGGCAACGAAGGGGACGTGTT
>NZ_KV805563.1:0-1012 GCF_001811595.1 Enterococcus sp. HMSC078F03
TACCAAGTGAACGATCTCAAGTAGAGAAACTAGAAAAAGAAAATAGAATGTTAAAAATTGAGAATGCCTATTTAAAAGAATTGAGGAGACTGCGTTTAGAGGATGAACAAAAAATGAACGAATCGCACGAATCATTCACAGTCTCCGAAGACACTTTCGATTAAAAGATATTTTGGAAACCCTAAGGTTTCCAAAATCTACTTACATGTACTGGCAAAAACGCCTCGACAGAACAGCTTCAACACAAATCATTGAAGAAGAAATTCAAGCGATTCGTAAAAAACATCAACATTATGGCTATAGAAGGATGACCCAAGAATTGAAACGACGTGGATTTCAAGTGAATAAAAAGAAAGTCCAGCGATTAATACAAAAGTTAAAGTTACAAGTCAAAGCTTTTACTAAGAAATCCAGAAAATATAATTCCTATAAAGGAACCGTTGGTAAAATCGCTAAAAATTTGATTCGTCGCCGATTTAAAACCTCTGTTCCTCATCAAAAAATTACAACTGATACAACTGAATTTAAGTACTTTGAAGCAGATAACGCAGGCATCTTTCGTCAGAAAAAACTATACTTAGATCCATTTATGGATATGTATAATAGTGAAATTCTAAGCTATAGCCTTTCTACTCAACCAAATGGTAAAACAGTTATGGAAGGTCTGAAAGAAGCAATTTCTCAAACAAATGATTGTCCCTATCGGCGCACCTTTCACTCTGATCAAGGCTGGGCTTATCAAATGAATGTCTATATACAAACATTAAAGGACAACAATATCTTTCAAAGTATGTCTCGAAAAGGAACCTGTTTAGATAATTCTCCTATGGAGAATTTCTTCAGTATCCTAAAACAAGAAGTGTACTATGGAAAAATCTATCAAAGTCAAAATGAATTGAGAGAAGCAATTGAGAACTACATTTATTATTACAATCATCACCGAATCAAGGAAAAACTTAACTGGAAAAGCCCAGTAGAATTTCGACAATTCAATCAAAAAACTGCATAAAAA
>NZ_KV805564.1:0-368 GCF_001811595.1 Enterococcus sp. HMSC078F03
ATATTGGACATGGTTTGGGGCGTGTAGTGATGCCCATACATTTTCTCAATCAAGTCTGCGATTTCCGACATGGTAATACCTTTTCGGAAGAGGTGAATGACGGTCTCCTCTAAGGTATCATTCGTCCGTCTATAAGCAGGAACAGTCTGTTGCTTGAACTCGCCATTGCGGTCGCGCGGAATCTGGAGATGAAGTTCCCCATACTCGGTCTTGACCGTACGGTCATAGGAGCCGTTACGAGAATTACCCGTGTTAAAACCAATGCGATCGTACTTTTCGTAATCGAGGAAAGCCGTTAACTCCGTTTTGAGAAGCGTATTGACAGCTTTTTCCAAATGGACACGGAATAATTCATTCAAATCGCCTTT
>NZ_KV805565.1:0-412 GCF_001811595.1 Enterococcus sp. HMSC078F03
TCTTGCATCGAAGCCCCTGATTCACTGCCATGTGCCAAGTATTCTTCCACTGCTTGCGTAAAGCCCAAGATATTGTCTTTGCCAATTTTCATTGCTCGACCAATGCCTTTGCCTTGTAGGCGCACCCAGTCAATGTATTCTTTTTTCCCGACCACTAAACCGGCACTTGGCCCTTCAATTGCTTTGGCGCCGCTGTAAATCACCAAATCAGCGCCTGCTTCAGTGTATTTGAAAAGATCTTCTTCTGCTGCCGCGTCAACAATTAGCGGCACCTTGTGGCGTTGCGCCACTTTGGCCGCTTCGGCCACCGTCAGCATACTTTTTTGCACGGTATGATGGCTTTTGATGTATAGAATGGCCGCTGTTTTTTCAGAAATCATCATTTCCACGTGTTCTGGACTGCACATGTTGG
>NZ_KV805566.1:0-244 GCF_001811595.1 Enterococcus sp. HMSC078F03
AAACTGAAATACATTGAAGCTTTTAACCAAATGGAGGAACTGCTTAAAACTCAATCAAACTTACCGATTAATAACACAGAATTGTTATTAGAAGCTGCGTTAAAACATGAACGTGGATTGACTCTTGTAAATCAACGTTTAGATAAGCTAGAAACAGAAACAACAATTAATAGAAGCCAACAACGAAAGATACAAGGACTAGTTTCATCAACTGTTATCAAAGTATTAGGTGGCAAAAAAACAT
>NZ_KV805567.1:0-275 GCF_001811595.1 Enterococcus sp. HMSC078F03
AGTTCCATTAAATATTTCCCGATGAAAGGCTTGGCTCACAAAGAAGAATACCAAGCAGTAGCAGCAGCTTGTGCCAAGTATGACTTTTATTTAGAGCCAACAGGGGGCATTGATTTAGAAAACTTTGAAGAAATTGTTCAAATTGCGGTGAATGCCGGCGTTAAAAAAATCATTCCTCATGTCTACAGCTCAATTATCGATCAAGAAACAGGGGACACTAGAACAGAAGACGTGAAAACGTTACTAACCATGATGAAAAACACATTGAATAAGTA
>NZ_KV805568.1:0-28937 GCF_001811595.1 Enterococcus sp. HMSC078F03
AAATTCCTTCTTATTTCTCGGAGCTAAACGGTTCCGTCCCGACCTCTGTTTAAAAATACTTCTTAACTGGTTCAACCACTAAATACCGATAAGGTTCATCCCCTTCAGAATGGGTTTTGATTTGCTCATCTTTACTTAGCGTGTGATGGATTTGTTTTCTTTCAAAAGCCGGCATTGGTTCCAAGAAGACTGGCCGCCCAGTGCGTTTGGCTTTTTCCGCGGTGCGTTTCGCTAAACGTTCCAAAATTTCATGACGTTTTTCGCGATAATTTCCGACATTCACAACAATCGATAGCTTATTGCTTGCAATGCGGTGAATAAAGACTTGCGCTAAATACTGTAACGCATTTAACACTTTTCCGTGTTTTCCAATTAAGATACCTTGTTTTTCTGTTTCTAAATGGAAGATAATATTGCCATTCTCGCGCGCTATGCGAACCATGGCAGGGGCGTTCAGTTCATTTGAAATATTCGTTAAATACATCGCTAATTCAGTAATAGCAGCTTCGTCTTCCAGATTTTCTAAAGAATGTGTTGATTCCTCTGAGAGACTAGGAATTGCTTCGGTTAATTCCTCAACTGCTTCTTCCACTGCTGTTGCTTCATCGGCAACAACAATATCTTCCACTGTTTCTTCGACCGCTTCTGTGACTTGCTCACTAATCGTTGGTTCCATTGAAATTTGGGCAAGTTTTTTTCCTAGACCTAAAAATCCTTTTTTTCCTTCGTCTAACACATCAATTGTAACATCCTCTTTGGTTAAACCAAGTGCTTGTAAGCCTTTCTGCGTTGCTTCTTCGATTGTATTTCCTTCATAAATCGGCATCTGAACGACCTCCTTTATTTTTTCTTCCCTTTTTTCTTAGGACTTTTTGCTCGTTCAAGCGCTCGCTCCCGTGCTTTGGCTTGACGTGCTGCTTCCTCCCGCTCTTTACGGATTTTGAATGGATTGTTTAATAACAATGTTTGCCCTGTTTGGAAGGCATTTGAGACCACCCAGTAAAGAGATAAACTGCTGGCTAATGAAATCCCCATAAAGAAGATCATCGCTGGCATAACGTAATTCATAATTTTCAGTGAGGCATTTGTTTCTAGTTGGCTCATACTTGAAAGATACGTACTAGCAAACGTAAAGACAGCCGCTAAAATCGGTAAAATTAAATACGGATCCGGCTTATCGAGGCTTAACCACAAGAACGTTCCTTCTTTTAACTCAGGCACGCGTGAAATGGCTTGATACAAAGCCATCATGATTGGTAGTTGAACCAACAATGGTAAACAGCCAATGTAAGGATTCACATTATTCTCTGCATACAAACGTTGCTGTTCTTCTCGGAATAAGCGTTGTGTTTCAGGATCTTTTGAAGAATATTTTTGTTGCAAGGCCTTTAATTGCGGTTGCAACTCTTGTGTTTTACGCATACTCTTCGTTTGGAAATGCATCAACGGCAATAAAATAATCCGGATGACTAACGTAAATAGGATAATCCCAATTCCGACACTGCCGCCTAATGATAGGAACTTAATCGCTTGGGCAAAATAATAAACAATGTATCGATCCCAAATTCCTGTACTACTTTCACTTACGGGCGCGGTTCCGCAGGCGGATAAAACAAAGACTAAGGTCACTAACCCAGCCATTAATAATAAGCGCTTATACTTCTTCACTACTCAATTCCCTCTCTTACATCTAATATTTTAGCTAAATTTAACACATGTGTTAAATTAGCTTTCACTTCTTCAGACGATAACTTTTCCAATCCTGGACGTGCAATCACGATAAAATCAATTTCTGGAGAGATACGGTCTTTTAATTGAAATAAACTCGCGCGGATTTTCCGCTTCACAGCATTTCTTGTGACCGCGTTTCCAATTTTCTTCCCAACAGAAATCCCCACTCGAAAATGGGCTTGTTGTGGTTTCTCTAAAACGTACACCACGAAACGACGATTTGCACAAGATTGTTTTTTATTAAACACCTGTTGAAATTCTTTTTCTTTCTTGACACGGTAGGACTTTTTCATCGGCATCCCTTTGTTTCTATATTTTTTTACTTCTTAATAATAATAGCATATTTCCGCTCTTTTTTAGTAGCCTTTTCTATAGAATCCTGCTTTCTTTTATTGAAAACAGAAAAAGAACCCTTAGTTATCTTCACATCTTCCAAAAAATTATGGAGATAACTAAGGGTTCTTAGAAATTGACTGTTTAAAAGACCAGACCATCATTAAGCAGAAATAACTTTTCTACCTTTACGACGACGGCTTGCTAATACGCGACGGCCATTTTTAGTGCTCATACGTTTACGGAATCCGTGAACTTTTTGGCGTTTACGTTTGTTTGGTTGATACGTTCTTTTCATGCAATTACACCTCCTGAAATTGTAACTATCCATCAATATATAGACATACTTTGATAGTATAACGAGTAATAGGGTCTTTTGTCAATAAAATTTAAGAAATATTTCCTGAGAAAGATTCGTTTCAATTATCCACAAATTAAATTTTCCTGTGAGTAGCTTGTGGATAGTTTTCCACATTTTTTTCTGTTCACAGCCATTTTTCCACTAGTTTTACACAAAAAAACAGCCTGTTAAAAAGTTTTGCACAGGTGTTTTTTTAGCTGTTGATAAGTTATTGAAACATGATTGTGTCAAGCTTAATTATTCTCAACTTTTTGTGGATAACTCATTCAACAACCACTTTCTGCCGCAAGTGTCGACACTCTGTGGAAAACTTTTTTCACCCTTGTGTACTTTTTTTCCACATTGAACAATTGCTTGTGGAAAAAGTTTAAAAAAAATGCTAAAATCGACTATGCTCATTCTTTTAAGTTATCCACATTTTTTAGATAACCAAAATTTAAACATATAGGAGGTCACTGTATGCCCGACGTGGAAAGTTTTTGGCATAGCCTTGAAGAAGCCTATCAAGCGATTTTGTCGGCGCCAAGTTTTGATGCTTGGATTAAAACCACACGCCCTTTGAAATTAGACAACAATCAATTGTGGCTAGAAGTCCCTTCTGCAGTTCATCGTGATTACTGGGAAAAAAATCTTTCGGCAAAAATTGTCGAAACTGGATTTAAATTGACCGGTGCAGAAGTGATGCCCCATTTTGTTGTTGCCGATGAAAAAGACGCAGCACTGGCACAAGAACTCGAAGAACCTGCCGAAGAAGAAGTTGTTTTTAGTGAACAAAGTAAAAAAGCGATGCTTAATCCTAAGTACACTTTCGACACCTTCGTTATTGGTAAAGGAAACCAAATGGCTCATGCTGCAGCGCTTGTTGTTGCCGAGGATCCGGGTTCGATTTACAATCCCCTTTTCTTCTATGGTGGTGTAGGGTTAGGGAAAACCCATTTGATGCATGCCATTGGTCATCAAATGTTAGTGAATCAACCAGATGCCAAAGTCAAATATGTTAGTAGCGAAACGTTTACGAATGAATTTATCAACTCAATTCAAACAAAGACATCCGAACAATTTCGGAAAGAATATCGCAATGTTGACTTATTATTAGTCGATGATATTCAATTTTTGGCGGAAAAAGAAGCGACATTAGAAGAATTTTTCCATACCTTCAACGATCTTTACAATGAAAATAAACAAATTGTTTTAACAAGTGATCGCCCGCCGAATGATATTCCAAAATTACCTGAACGATTAGTTTCTCGCTTTGCTTGGGGTTTGTCTGTCGATATCACTCCGCCTGATTTAGAAACACGGATTGCAATTTTGCGCAAAAAAGCAGATGCCGAGCGTTTAGAAATTCCGGATGATACACTAAGTTATATCGCTGGTCAAATTGATTCCAACATCCGTGAATTAGAGGGTGCTTTGGTCCGCGTTCAAGCCTTTGCAACTATTAATGGAGAAGATATTACCACTAGTTTAGCGGCGGACGCCTTGAAATCTCTAAAATCAGTTGGTAGTAAAAATCAATTGTCCATCTTACAAATTCAAGAAGAAGTATCCAAATATTATCATGTGCCTCTTAAGGATTTAAAAGGGAAAAAACGAGTGAAAACAATTGTGGTTCCTCGTCAAATCTCAATGTATCTTGCTAGAGAAATGACCGACAATTCCTTGCCAAAAATTGGTGCCGAATTTGGCGGCAAAGATCATACAACGGTGATTCATGCGCACGAAAAGATTCAGCAATTATTGGAAAAAGATCCAGCGATTCAAAAAGAAGTCAGTGAAATTAAAAATTTATTGAACTCTTAGGATGTGGAAAACTAAACAAAAAAGAACAAAGTTATCCACAACTTATACACAAGTGGATAACTTAGTAAAAACAATGCTCTTTTGACTTTTCCACAGAATCAACATGCCCTATTACTTTTATTATTTATTTATATATAATATACAAAACAGTGGCATACAAAATTAGAACGTATTGAAAATACTTAAAAAGGAGTTTACATTATGAAATTAACGGTCAAACGAAGTGTCTTTTTACAAGAATTACAAACTGTTCAACGAGCAATTTCTTCTAAAACAACGATTCCAATCTTAACAGGTGTTAAAATTGTGTTATCAGAAGATGGCTTATCACTTACTGGGAGTAACGCGGATATTTCAATTGAAAGTTTTTTAAGTAAAGATGATGAAAAAGCTCAAATGACCATTGAACGCACAGGTAGCATCGTTTTACAATCTCGTTTCTTTGGCGAAATTATTCGTAAATTACCAGAAGATATGTTCACAATGGAAGTTCTAGATAACAATCAAGTTGCAATTACTTCAGGAAAAGCTGATTTTACGGTTAATGGATTAGATGCTGACAATTATCCGCACTTACCAGTAATTGATACTCAAAACCAAATGAAATTACCTGTTCATTTATTGACAAAAATTATTAGTGAAACAGGTTTTGCTGTCTCGATGCACGAAAGTCGTCCAATTTTAACTGGGGTCCACTTTATTTTAGAAAATCAAAAATTACTTGCCGTTGCGACAGATTCACATCGTTTAAGTCAACGTGTGATCCCGACAGAACAAGCAGTAGAAGACTTTAACATTGTAATTCCAGGAAAAAGTTTAACTGAACTTTCTCGTTCATTAACCAATGAAGAAGAAATGGTTGAAATCAGCATTATGGAAAATCAAGTGCTATTTAAAACAGAAACAATGTACTTCTATTCTCGTTTGTTAGAAGGTAATTATCCTGATACCAACCGTTTAATTCCAACTAGCCATAACACGCAAATTGAATTTTATGTACCAGAATTGCTTTCAGCAATCGAACGTGCCTCTTTACTTTCTCATGAAGGACGTAACAATATTGTTCGCCTTTCGATTTCACCAGATTCTGTTGTTTTATATGGAAATTCACCTGAAATTGGAAAAGTCGAAGAAGCGTTAAACTATGAAAATGTTTCTGGTGAAGCGTTGGATATTTCTTTCAACCCAGATTATATGAAAGATGCGTTGCGAGCGTTTGGCGATATGAATATTACCGTGAAATTCCTTTCTCCAATTCGTCCGTTTACATTGGAGCCAACCGAAACAGAACTAGATTTCATTCAACTAATTACACCGGTTCGTACAAATTAATCATGTTTAAAAAAGACCTTCGGAAAATCACTATGATCGCCGAAGGTTCTTTTTTGTCGTCTATTTAAAGCCGATAAACGCTGCTAGATAAGTTTTTTAAAACTAGAATAGCTTTTACGCTAATATGATTGTGAATATTTGAACTATCGTTTGACGAATAAATTCTGCTTTTTTTTTCGTGGATAAAGAAAAAAGCCCTTTAATTTTTCGTTTAAGAGCTGTTCATTTTTTTATGAACATATTTCCTAGTGAAAGAAGTTTACGTTGCTTAAAACGACGCTCAGACCTCTACAAGCTACTTTTCTTCAATGCCTGCCCTCTTCGTTTGTCTTTGAGTTACCCCAAATTGTTTTTTAGTTAAACGCTACTCGTCATTTCTGCCAAATCAGGCCCCTTTTTTCTCAAGAAAATATCAATTTCCGTTTTAAAATGCTTTTTAAGAGTTTTTTTATCCTAATAATATTTTCGGTCATTTAGAATTAAAATTGCTTAGAATGAAAATTAGACAGATAAATTTGTTTTCTCTTATGAAAAAGGGTATAATATATATGAGAACGTATTAGAAAAAAGAGGGATGCACATTGAAAAAAACGTTTGTTTTAGCAACTGAGTATATAACGCTTGGTCAGTTTCTTAAAGAAATCAACGTCATTGGTAGTGGCGGCCAAGCCAAATGGTATTTGGCAGACAATAGCGTGTTTGTTGATGGCGAGTTGGAAAATCGTCGCGGACGGAAACTTTATGCGGGCATGATGATTGAGATACCTGAAGAAGGTACTTTTTTTATGGTGAAAAACGGAAACGAGTCCGACGATGCGGCTGAATGAGCTGACACTTCAGCATTATCGTAATTATGAAACAGTCAGCTTAGATTTTCCAAAAACGTTAAATCTTTTTTTAGGCGAAAACGCCCAAGGAAAAACCAACTTGTTAGAAAGCATTTATGTTCTAGCAATGACACGAAGTCATCGAACCAGCAATGAAAAAGAATTAATTGGCTGGGAACAAGCAGCAGCTAAAATTAGTGGCGTAGTTGAAAAAAAGACAGGCACCGTGCCGTTGGAAATTTTAATTTCCAACAAAGGACGTAAAACAAAGGTTAACCACATTGAGCAAAAAAGGCTCAGTGCGTACATTGGGCAATTGAATGTTATTTTATTTGCCCCAGAAGATTTATCTTTGGTGAAAGGCTCACCTCAAGTCCGCCGGAAATTTATTGACATGGAACTCGGACAAGTGAGTCCTATTTATCTTTATGATCTTGTCCAATATCAGTCTGTTTTAAAGCAACGGAACCAATACCTAAAACAACTAGCTGAAAAGAAACAAACAGATACTGTTTATCTCGATATTTTGACAGAGCAGCTAGCTGAATTTGGCGGGAAAGTTCTATACGCTCGGTTAGGTTTTCTTAAAAAATTAGAACACTGGGCAAACTTACTCCATCAAAAAATTAGTCATGGACGCGAAACGCTCACCATTGACTACGCATCAAGCATCCCAATTGACAACACGGATCTTTCCTTAGAAGCACTTCAAAATCAATTGCTCCAACAATTAATGAACAATCGTAAGCGTGAATTGTTTAAAGCGAATACTTTTTTAGGCCCTCATCGTGACGATTTGCTATTTATTGTCAATGGTCAAAATGTTCAAACGTATGGCTCACAAGGTCAACAGCGAACGACAGCTTTAAGTATTAAATTGGCAGAGATTGATTTGATGCATTCAGAAACAGGAGAATATCCTGTGTTATTACTAGATGATGTCATGAGTGAATTAGATAATGAACGTCAAATTCACTTGTTAGAAACGATTGAAGGCAAAGTTCAAACGTTCTTAACGACAACTAGTTTAGATCACATAAAAGACAAGCTAACAGTTGAACCAGATATTTTTTATGTTCAACAAGGCAAGATAGAAAGGAATTCAGCGACATGACAGAAGAAGAAAAAAACATGAGAGAACGTGCGCAAGAATATGACGCTAGTCAGATTCAAGTTTTGGAGGGCTTAGAAGCTGTCCGGAAACGTCCTGGTATGTACATAGGTTCTACTAGTGGCGAAGGGTTACACCACTTAGTATGGGAAATCGTTGACAACTCTATCGACGAAGCCTTAGCAGGATTTGCTAAATCAATTCAAGTAATTATCGAACCAGACGATAGTATTACTGTTATCGATGATGGTCGTGGAATTCCAGTCGGGATTCAAGCCAAAACAGGTCGCCCAGCTGTGGAAACAGTGTTTACAGTGCTACATGCCGGCGGGAAATTTGGCGGTGGCGGCTATAAAGTATCAGGTGGCTTGCACGGTGTTGGTTCCTCTGTTGTTAATGCTTTATCGACCAGTTTAGATGTTCGTGTTTATAAAGATGGCAAAGTGTACTACCAAGAATATCGTCGTGGTGCGGTTGTTGATGACCTAAAAGTTATCGAAGAAACGGATCGCCACGGAACCACTGTTCACTTTATTCCAGATCCTGAAATTTTTACAGAAACAACCGTTTATGATTTTGATAAATTAGCAACACGGGTTCGTGAATTAGCCTTTTTAAATCGAGGCTTACACATTTCAATTGAAGACCGTCGTGAAGGACAAGAAGATAAAAAAGAGTATCACTATGAAGGCGGGATTAAGAGTTATGTTGAGCATTTAAATGCCAATAAAGACGTTATTTTCCCAGAGCCAATCTTCATTGAAGGAGAGCAACAAGATATTACAGTGGAAGTGTCAATGCAGTATACAGATGGCTACCACTCAAATATTTTAAGTTTTGCCAACAATATTCATACTTATGAAGGCGGAACGCATGAATCTGGTTTTAAAACTTCTTTAACACGTGTGATTAATGACTATGCACGTAAACAAAAATTGATGAAAGAAAACGATGAAAAATTAACTGGAGAAGATGTTCGTGAAGGCTTAACCGCAGTGGTTTCCATCAAACACCCAGATCCTCAATTTGAAGGACAAACCAAAACGAAATTAGGAAACTCAGAAGTACGGACCGTCACGGATCGTTTATTCTCAGAATACTTTACAAAATTCTTGATGGAAAATCCAACAGTCGGTAAACAAATTGTCGAAAAAGGCATGTTGGCCTCAAAAGCTCGTTTAGCCGCTAAAAGAGCCCGTGAAGTCACCCGTCGTAAAGGCGCTTTAGAAATTAGCAACTTGCCAGGGAAGCTGGCTGATTGCTCAAGTAAAGATCCGGAAAAATGCGAATTATTTATCGTCGAAGGAGACTCGGCCGGCGGTTCAGCAAAACAAGGCCGTAGCCGTGAATTCCAAGCCATTTTACCAATTCGTGGGAAAATCTTGAATGTCGAGAAAGCCAGCATGGATAAAATTTTAGCCAATGAAGAAATTCGGTCATTATTTACAGCTATGGGAACAGGCTTCGGCGAAGATTTCGATGTTTCTAAAGCACGTTATCATAAACTAGTGATTATGACCGATGCCGATGTCGATGGTGCGCATATTCGAACGTTGTTATTAACCTTGTTCTATCGCTTCATGCGGCCAATTGTTGAAGCTGGTTATGTGTATATTGCCCAACCACCACTATATGGTGTGAAACAAGGGAAAAACATCACCTACGTCCAACCGGGCAAACATGCTGAAGAGGAACTAGCAAAAGTGTTAGAAGAATTACCTGCTTCACCAAAACCAAGTGTTCAACGTTACAAAGGGTTGGGTGAAATGGATGATCACCAACTTTGGGAAACAACAATGGACCCAGAAAAACGATTAATGGCGCGAGTGAGTGTCGATGATGCCATTGAAGCTGACCAAATTTTTGAAATGCTAATGGGCGATCGTGTGGAACCACGTCGTGCGTTTATCGAAGAAAATGCCCATTACGTGAAAAACTTGGATATTTAATGTGTCGCAACGTTGTAAGAGACGCTAGAACATATATTTAGAGGGGAAAAAATTCATGAGTGAAGAAATTAAAGAAAACATTCAAGACGTCAATCTGACCAGCGAAATGAAAGAATCTTTCATTGACTACGCAATGAGTGTTATCGTAGCCCGCGCGTTACCTGACGTTCGTGACGGTTTAAAACCTGTTCATCGCCGAATCTTATATGGAATGAACGAATTAGGGGTAACCCCTGATAAACCACACAAAAAATCAGCCCGGATTGTTGGGGATGTTATGGGTAAATATCACCCCCATGGGGACAGTGCGATTTACGAATCAATGGTGCGGATGGCACAACCTTTTAGTTATCGGGCTATGTTAGTTGACGGCCACGGAAACTTCGGTTCTGTCGATGGTGACGGCGCTGCCGCTATGCGTTATACCGAAGCACGTATGAGTAAAATTGCTTTAGAAATGCTACGAGATATTAACAAAAATACAGTCGATTTCCAAGGAAACTATGATGATTCAGAACAAGAACCAGTAGTTTTACCTGCTCGTTTTCCAAACTTACTAGTTAACGGAACAACGGGGATTGCGGTGGGGATGGCAACAAATATTCCACCACACAATTTAAGTGAAGTGATTGATGCAACAAGTTTATTGATGGACAATCCTGATGTAACGACGAATGAATTGATGGAAGTGTTACCTGGACCAGATTTTCCAACAGGCGGTTTAGTGATGGGGAAATCAGGGATTCGCCGAGCATATGAAACGGGGAAAGGTTCGATTACAGTTCGTGCAAAAGTTGAATTGACTGAAATGCCGAATGGAAAAGAACGTATTTTAGTAACTGAATTGCCTTATATGGTGAATAAAGCCAAATTAATCGAACGAATTTCTGAATTACACAGAGATAAACGAATTGAAGGAATTACTGATTTGCGGGATGAATCTTCTCGTGAAGGCATGCGGATTGTCATCGATGTTCGTCGAGATGTGAGTGCCTCTGTTGTGTTAAACAACTTGTACAAAATGACTGCCTTACAAACATCTTTTGGTTTTAACATGTTAGCCATCGAAAAAGGCGTACCGAAAATTTTAAGCTTGAAACGTATTTTAGAAAATTACGTCGAGCACCAAAAAGAAGTCATTACTCGCCGGACGATTTTTGACAAAAACAAAGCAGAAGCACGGGCGCATATTTTAGAAGGTCTCCGAATTGCCTTAGATCATATCGATGAAATCATTGCCATTATCCGTGGATCACAATCAGATGACGAAGCAAAAGCAACGTTAATTGAACGCTTTGAATTTTCAGATCGTCAAGCGCAAGCGATTTTAGATATGCGTTTACGCCGTTTAACAGGCTTAGAACGCGACAAAATTGAAAATGAATATCAAGAGCTATTGAAATTCATTGCGGACTTAGAGGACATTTTAGCCCGCCCAGAACGCGTCATTGAAATCATTAAAACAGAGTTAAATGACGTTCGCACAAAATTTGGTGATGCACGACGCACAGAATTATTAGTAGGTGAAGTCTTAAGTCTTGAAGATGAAGATTTAATCGAAGAAGAAGAAGTCGTGATTACATTAACCAATAACGGCTACATTAAGCGGATGGCAAACTCTGAATTCCGGGCGCAACGCCGTGGCGGACGTGGTGTCCAAGGCATGGGCGTTCATGATGATGATTTCGTGAAAAACCTAGTTTCTTGTTCAACACACGACACGTTATTATTCTTTACGAACACTGGGAAAGTTTACCGAGCAAAAGGTTACGAAATCCCTGAATACGGTAGAACAGCAAAAGGAATTCCAGTGATTAACTTACTGGGAATTGATTCTGCAGAAAAAATTCAAGCGATTATTTCTGTTGAGGGCAAAGCGGAAGCAGGTAAATACTTGTTCTTCACAACCTTAAAAGGAACCGTCAAACGGACAGCCGTAACAGCCTTTTCTAATATCCGTAGTAATGGTTTAATCGCCATTAGCTTAAAAGAAGATGATGAGTTAGTTAACGTGGTAACGACTAATGGCAATCAGAAGATGATTATCGGAACACATGCAGGATACTCTGTCACATTTGATGAAAATACTGTACGTGATATGGGCCGGACAGCATCCGGTGTTCGGGGAATCCGTCTCCGCGAAAATGATTATGTGGTCGGCGCAGCGATTCTGGATGAAAATAAAGAAGTCCTAGTCATTACTGAAAATGGTTATGGTAAGCGTACAAAAGCTTCTGAATATCCAGTTAAAGGACGTGGCGGTAAAGGGATTAAGACAGCAAATATCACTGAGAAAAATGGTCCATTAGCTGGTTTAACCACGGTCAATGGGGATGAAGATATCTTATTGATTACGAACAAAGGCGTCATTATCCGCTTTAACGTTGATTCTGTTTCTCAAACAGGACGCGCAACATTAGGGGTTCGTTTAATGAGAATGGAAGATGGTGCCAAAGTGGTAACAATGGCTGTTGTAGAACCAGAAGAAGTGGAAGAAGAAATCGTTGAAGTTGTAGAAACAACAGAAAACGAAACAACATCAGAAACAGAAGAATAACATAAAAAAGTTTCGCCAGTTGGCGAAACTTTTTTATTGGGGCTTTTCAAAACTATTTCTTGCTTTTGTCCATCAATTAGCATATAATTAGAGATTGTGAACTACCTTTTTAGGTATGTTCTCCTTGCTCTTAGCCAACTAAGAGCCTTGAAGTCCATAGGGAGGTGAAAATCAATGAGTCAAGATACGAAGTACGAAATCATGTACATTATTCGTCCGAACATTGATGAAGAAGCAAAAACTGCTTTAGTAGAACGTTTCGACACAATCTTAAAAGATAACGGAGCAGAAGTTATCGAATCTAAAGATTGGGAAAAACGCCGCTTAGCATATGAAATGAACGGATTCCGTGAAGGCATCTATCATATCGTTAACGTTACTTCTCCATCAACAGCTGGCGCAATCAACGAGTTTGATCGTTTAGCAAAAATCAATGACGATATTATCCGTCATATGATCGTGAAGGTAGAAGCATAATTTGTTTCACATGAAACATTTATTGACGAAAGGAGATGTTTTGAATGATTAATAACGTTGTATTAGTCGGAAGATTGACAAAAGATCCTGACTTACGTTACACCGCGAGTGGTTCAGCTGTTGCGACCTTTACACTTGCTGTAAACCGTAACTTTACGAATCAAAATGGTGACCGTGAAGCAGACTTTATCAACTGTGTGATTTGGCGTAAACCCGCAGAAACAATGGCTAATTATGCCCGTAAAGGTACATTATTAGGTGTTGTCGGAAGAATTCAAACTCGTAACTACGAGAACCAACAAGGTCAACGTGTCTACGTAACTGAAGTGGTTTGTGAAAACTTCCAATTGTTAGAATCTCGTTCTGCTTCAGAACAAAGAGGAACTGGCGGCGGTAGCTTGAATAACAACGAAAATGGTTATCAATCACAAAATCGTAGCTTTGGTAATAACAATGCCGGTTCTGGATTTAATAACAACAACAATAGTTTCAATCCATCATCTTCTCAGTCGCAAAACAATAACGGTATGCCTGATTTCGATAAAGATTCTGATCCATTTGGTGGCTCAGGTTCATCTATCGACATTTCAGATGATGATTTACCATTCTAAACGAATTTGATAGGAGGGAACAAGAATGGCACAACAAAGAAGAGGCGGACGTAAACGTCGTAAAGTCGACTACATCGCAGCAAACCACATCGAATACATCGACTATAAAGATACTGAATTGTTAAAACGATTCATTTCAGAACGTGGCAAAATTTTACCACGTCGTGTTACAGGTACTGGCGCTAAAAACCAACGTAAATTAACGATTGCTATTAAACGCGCACGTATCATGGGATTATTACCATTCGTTAGTGACGAACAATAATTTTATGACAATTTCCAGAACCAAAGAGCTTGCTCTTTGGTTCTTTTTTATCTTGACTAGTGTTTCACGTGAAACATAACAAGGTTCGCAGAATGAAGTGTTTTGTGATAAAATAAAGGATGAAATAACTAGTGAATCACCAGAGCAATATGCTCGTTGGAACAAGTCGCCTCAAAGGTCTGCAGAAAGATTGGAGGCAAAAAAATGCAAAAGAAGAGAATTCAAAAAAACGGTTTCTTAATTGTTGTGGGTCTTCTCTTAGTAGAATTTCTCCTCTATTTCTTATTAACAAATAAATGGCTGCTATTGGCGGTAATTATCGCATTAGATATCTTTCTCTTAGTGGTTATTCGGCTGTTGATTAGAGATGTAGAAATTACGAACGTAGAAAAGATTCAAGAAGCAAGTTCCATTGCTGAACAATCGTTGGATTATGTTGTGAATGAAGTACCTGTGGGAATTATTACGTATAACGGGGAAACACGCGCGGTAGAATGGCTTAATCCTTATGCTGCTTCTATTTTTAATAAAGACAATCAGCTAACGTTAACCGCTAGCCAAGTGACGTCCTATTTAGAATTAGCAGAACGAAACCAAGATATCTTTACGATTGATGAAAATACCTATCGCTTTAGCGTCAATAAAGAACAACATACAATTACTTTTGAAGATATCACTAAAGAAAGTAATTTGTATCAAGAAAAAGTCGAAATGCAAACGGCTATTGGCATTGTGTCTGTCGATAATTATGATGATGTCACCGATACAATGGACGAGAAAGAAATTTCTTATTTGAATAGTTTCATTACGACGATGGTTTCTGATTGGATGGACCAATACAAAGTTTTTTATAAGCGAATCAACGCAGAACGTTATTTTTTCATTGCCCAATGGGAAGATATTCAAAAAATGATGGACGAAAAATTTTCTATTTTGGATACGATCCGTAAGGAATCAGCTAACCATGAAGTAGCCATTACGTTAAGCATGGGGATTGCTTATGGGGGGCCAACCTTAGATCAAACCGGGACCACGGCTCAAACAAACCTAGATACAGCTTTAGTACGTGGCGGCGATCAAGTGGTTGTAAAAGAAGCCAAAGATGAAGCGAAGCCGTTATTTTTTGGTGGAAAAACGGCAGTAACGACGAAACGTTCCCAAGTACGTTCTCGTGCAATGAGCATGGCAATTAAGGGAATTATTGCGGAATCAGCTGACATCTATATTATGGGCCATCGTTATCCAGATATGGATGCGTTAGGTTCAGCATTTGGTGTTGCTCGTTTAGCTTCGTTTAATAATCGAAAAGCGTGGATTGTTTTAGATGAAAATGAAATCATTCCCGATGTCAAAAGAGTGTTAGAGGCGATTAAAGAGTATCCAGAATTAGAAGAGCGCATTATTAGTCCTAAAGAGGCCATGAAGCGCAAGAAAGAAAGTAGCTTATTAGTTATGGTAGATTACCATAAACCGTCTCTATCGATCTCACAAGAGCTCTATGAGCGTTTTGATAAAGTGGTAATCATTGATCACCATCGACGAGGAGACGAATTTCCAGCAAAACCCTTGCTTTCTTATATTGAATCTTCTGCCTCTTCTGCTTCAGAATTAGTCACAGAATTGATCGAATACCAAAGTAATAGCGCAAATAAACTGCAGGCCTTTGAAGCAACCATGATGTTGGCGGGAATTGTGGTTGATACGAAAAGTTTCAATACACGAACGACAGCGCGAACATTTGATGTGGCTAGTTATTTACGAACTTGTGGAGCAGACTCATCTTTAGTACAATATCTATTAAGTTCTGATCTTACAAGCTATCTGGAAATGAACAACTTAATCTCTAAAAGCGAATATGTCACAAAAGATACCGTCGTTGTTGCAGGGAGTGAAGACAAAGAATATGATAGTGTCACAGCTGCCAAAACAGCGGACACATTACTTTCTATGGCAGGGATTAATGCAGCATTTGTCATTACCAAGCGGACGGATCAACAGATTGGCATTAGTGCTCGGAGTAATGGTTCAATTAATGTCCAAATTATTATGGAAAATTTAGGTGGTGGCGGTCACTTTACTAATGCGGCAGTACAATTATCAAACGTAACAGTAGCAGAAGTAAAAGAGCAACTACTTGATGTAATTCGTCAAAATATTAATGAAATGTATGAACAGGAGTGAAGGAAATGAAAGTCATTTTTTTACAAGACGTTAAAGGAAAAGGAAAAAAAGGGGACGTAAAAGAAGTGCCAACTGGTTACGCCCAAAACTTTTTAATTAAAAATGGTTATGCGAAAGAAGCCAATAAAGGAAGCATGAGTGCGTTAGCGGGTCAAAAGAAAGCCCAAGAAAAACATGAAGCAGAAGTTTTAGCACAAGCAAAAGAAATGCAAGCCTTTTTAGAAGATGAAAAGACTGTTGTAGAGATCAAGGCAAAAGCTGGAGAAGACAGCCGTTTATTTGGCTCAATTCCTTCAAAACAAATTGCAGAAGCCTTAAACAAACAATACAATGTAAAATTGGATAAACGCAAAATCGAATTAGCCAACCCAATTCGTTCTCTAGGTTACACTAACGTACCAGTCAAACTACATCATGAAGTTACAGCGAAAATTAAAGTTCATGTCGTAGCGGAATAATACAATCGATAAAAAAGAAGCCGATTTCTCCGGCTTCTTTTTTATGCCGAATAAATTACTCAAATTATTTTTATAATATTTAAAAATCAAATACATAAAACTTTAAATTAACTGAAGTATTATAATTTTATTAGTTGTGTATTTTTTAGAATTGAAAAGTGAACTAAAAATAGAGAAATCAGCAGAGAAAAAATGTACTTTTTTTAATGAAATTGTGTTAAAATGGATAGACTAAATGAACCAGAAAGTAAGACATCGTGGGAGAGAACAAAATGAATGAATTATTGCAAGATAGGGTACCGCCACAAAATATTGAAGCGGAACAAGCCGTTTTAGGTTCTATTTTCTTAGATGCAGATGTGCTAATAGAAGCGATGGAATATGTGGAACCTAAAGATTTCTATCGTCGTAGTCATCAGTTGATTTTCCAAACGATGATGACCTTAAGCGACCGAAATGAAGCGATTGATGTGGTAACAATCAAAGATCGCCTAGAACAAGAGAATTTGTTAGAAGATGTTGGTGGACTAAGTTATCTGTCAGATTTAGCTTTAGCTGTGCCGACAGCTGCCAATGTCATTTATTATGCAAAAATTGTTGAACAAAAATCGTTGCTGCGCAACTTAATCCAAACTGCTACAGAGATTGTAACTAAAGGCTTTGAGCAAGGTGAAGATGTTGAATCTATTTTGGATGATGCAGAACGAAGCATTTTAGAAGTCTCTGAAAAGCGGAATCGCAGTGGCTTTTTATCAATTTCAGATGTTCTAAATACAACTATTGCGAATATTGACCAATTATACCAAAATGATGAAGAGATTACTGGTTTACCTACAGGCTATCAAGCATTGGATAAAATGACTGCCGGCTTGCAAGCGGAAGAGCTAATCATTCTAGCGGCCCGTCCAGCGGTAGGGAAAACCGCTTTTGCATTAAATATTGCCCAAAATGTCGGCACCAAAACAGATAAAGCTGTCGCTATTTTTAGTTTAGAAATGGGGGCAGAATCATTAGTGAACCGGATGCTTTGTGCAGAAGGATCCATTGAGGCTAGCCATTTAAGAACAGGGCAATTATCTGAAGAAGAATGGCAAAACTTAATTATTGCGATGGGTAGTTTGTCCCGTGCGAATATCTATATTGATGACACACCAGGGATTAAAATTACCGAAATTCGTGCGAAATGTCGTAAATTAGCACAAGAAAAAGGCAACTTAGGTCTAATTTTGATCGACTACCTACAATTGATTGAAGGAACTGGAAAAGAGAACCGCCAACAGGAGGTTTCTGATATTTCACGTCAATTAAAAAAATTAGCGAAAGAATTAAAAGTCCCGGTTATCGCTTTGTCACAGCTTTCTCGTGGCGTGGAACAACGTCAAGATAAACGTCCTGTGTTAAGTGATATTCGTGAATCAGGTTCCATTGAGCAAGATGCCGATATCGTTGCCTTTCTTTATCGTGATGATTACTATGATCGTGGTGAAGGAGAAGACGGCGATCATGAGCCACCAGAAGTTGACAATGTTGTAGAAGTCATCATTGAGAAAAACCGTAGTGGTGCGCGTGGAACGGTCGAATTACTTTTCATTAAAGAATATAATAAATTTTCTTCGCTTTCGCCGAGGACAGAATTTTAAAAAACGAACTCATTTTTTGAGTTCGTTTTTTTGCTTATTAAGGGATTAAAATCAGAGAGTAAAACACGAACAATATTCGTATATTTTATTATTTTACAAAAACATAACTAAAAATGTTCGTATTTTTGACAGAAACGCTTTTGATTGTGAAAGAATATTCGATTTTTACCCTTGAAAGGGACTGGTTTTACTGGTACAATGATTCAGGACAAAAAAATTATGAACGAGGTGTTCGAATGTCATCAGTAGTAGTTGTTGGAACGCAATGGGGCGACGAAGGTAAAGGAAAAATTACAGACTTTCTAAGTGAAAACGCAGAAGTGATCGCTCGTTACCAAGGCGGAGATAACGCCGGACATACCATTAAATTCGACGGCGTAACGTATAAATTACATTTAATTCCTTCAGGGATTTTCTATAAAGAAAAAATTAGTGTAATTGGTAACGGCGTAGTTGTGAATCCAAAATCTTTAGTAAAAGAATTAGCTTATTTAAAAGAAAATAATGTTGCCACTGATAATTTACGCATTTCAGATCGTGCCCATGTCATCTTGCCGTATCATATTAAATTGGATCAATTGCAAGAAGATGCGAAAGGTGAAAACAAGATTGGGACAACGATTAAAGGAATTGGCCCAGCCTACATGGATAAAGCAGCACGGGTGGGAATCCGTATCGCTGATTTATTGGATAAAGAAATTTTTGCGGAACGTTTGAAAATTAACTTAGAAGAAAAAAATCGTCAATTCGTTAAAATGTTTGATAGCGAAGCCATTGAATTTGATGATATTTTTGAAGAATACTATGAATACGGACAACAAATTAAACAATATGTTACAGATACTTCGGTTATTTTAAACGATGCATTAGATGCTGGAAAACGGGTTTTATTTGAAGGGGCACAAGGTGTCATGTTGGATATCGATCAAGGAACCTATCCATTTGTTACTTCCTCTAATCCAGTAGCTGGTGGCGTAACTATCGGTAGTGGCGTTGGTCCATCAAAAATTAATAAAGTGGTTGGTGTCTGCAAAGCGTACACTTCACGTGTCGGTGACGGCCCATTCCCAACAGAATTATTTGATGAAACAGGAGAAACCATTCGTCGTGTCGGTAAAGAATACGGAACAACAACAGGACGTCCGCGTCGTGTCGGTTGGTTTGATTCAGTAGTTATGCGTCATTCAAAACGTGTATCAGGGATTACAAACTTGTCATTAAACTCGATTGACGTGTTAAGTGGTTTAGAAACGGTGAAAATTTGTACGGCTTATGAACTTGATGGTGAATTAATTTATCATTATCCAGCAAGCTTGAAAGAATTAAGCCGCTGTAAACCAGTTTATGAAGAATTACCAGGTTGGTCTGAAGATATCACTGGTTGCAAAACTTTAGCCGATTTACCAGCTAATGCTCGTAACTATGTGCATCGGATTTCAGAATTAGTTGGTGTGCGCATTTCAACATTCTCTGTAGGTCCAGACCGTAACCAAACGAACGTTTTAGAAAGCGTTTGGGCACAAATTTAAGCAGATTTTTAAGGGAACGTAAAGGATGGCTTATGCCAGTTCAGCCTTTACGTTCTTTTTTAATTTTATATAAAAAAGAAAAACTATGGTAAAATAAAAGAAAACATGAAGGGGGCAATTGTCCGTGAATTATCAATTAGTGACAGATTCTTGTTGTGACTTGCCGTATACATACTTAAAAGAAAACCAAGTACCTTTTATTAGCATGAATATTCAAATTGACGGGAAAGAATATCGCGATGATTTAGGCGAAACGTTTGATTATCAGAACTTCTTAACGGCCATTAAAAATGGAAGTATGCCCACTACCTCTCAAGTTAATGTAGGACGCTACAATGAATTTTTCCGTCCTTTTGTGGAGCAAGGGTTACCGGTAATTTATTTAGCTTTTTCATCTGGGTTAAGTGGCTCTTATCAAAGTGCGTTGCAATCAGTAGAGATGTTAAAAGAAGAGTACGATAATGTAGAAATTCATATTATTGATACAAAAGCAGCTAGCTTAGGTCAAGGGATGTTAGTCCGAGAAGCCATTCGATTACAAACAGATGGTCATTCATTAGGAGAAGTTGTTGCCTATCTTGAAGAGCAAAAAATGAAACTTCACTCGTGGGTAACGGTAGATGATTTAAAACATTTAGAACGTGGCGGACGGATTTCTAAAACAGCGGCAGCGCTTGGTGGCTTAATGAACATTAAACCAATTATTCGCGTGGATGCGGCGGGTAAACTAGCATCCGTTGGTAAAACTCGTGGACGAAACAAGTCCTTGCAAAAGATTGCGCAAGAAACGATTCAAGGCATTGTAGAGCCAATGAAACAAACACTATTGATTGCATATGCAGGAACGAAAGATGACGCGGAAAAAGTCAAAGAATTAATTGAAAAAGAAATAGAAGTTAATGAGATACTGATTTATCCTCTAGGCCCCACCATTACTAGTCATACTGGAATAGGTTGTATTGCTGTGTTTTCTTTTGGTGAAAAAAGAAAATAAAAAATGAGCCTGGGACAAAAATCACTTTGGATTTTTGTCCTAGGCTTAAAAATTGATAAACGGCGGGAACAGAAGCAACACTACGCGTTGCTCCGATCTCAACAACTTCTAAGAGCTAAAGCTCTAAGAGTTGAAGGTCCTTCGGAAATAAGCCGAAATTCTCCAAAAATTATAGAACAATTTTCGGAAATTCCTTCTTATTTCTCGGAGTTAAACGTTTCTGTCCCGACCTCGTTTTTTAATAATCTGAACTGAATAAAACGTCCATTTGTTTTTGAATTTCTGGGTTTTCCAAGAATTCATCATAGGTTGTTTCTGCCCGATCAATGACCCCTTTATCAGAAACAGCAATAATTCGGTTTGCTAATGTTTGGATAAATTGGTGGTCATGTGAAGCAAAAAGAATTGAACCAGTGAAAGCCATCAACCCATCATTTAACGCAGTGATTGATTCTAAGTCTAAGTGGTTCGTTGGATCATCTAAAACTAAGACATTGGCTTTGGAAAGCATTAATTTTGAAAGCATGACACGCACTTTTTCGCCTCCGGAAAGAACATTGACTGGTTTTAGTACCTCTTCACCAGAGAATAACATCCGACCTAAGAAACTACGTAAGAACGTATTGTCATCTTCTTCTTTACCAGCAAATTGACGTAACCAATCTAAAATAGTTAATGGCTCTTCAAAGTCTTTGCTGTTGTCTTTTGGTAAATAAGCTTGGCTAGTTGTAACGCCCCAACGAACAGAACCTGTATCGGGAGTAATTTCGCCCATAATCACTTTAAATAACGTAGTCGTTGTAATATCTGAGTCAGCGATGAATGCCACTTTATCATCTTTTGTTAAGTTGAACGAGATATTATCTAAGATTTTTTTGCCATCAATCGTTACAGAGACATTTTCAACTTGTAATAAGTCATTGCCGATTTCACGTTCTGGTGTAAAACCAACGAATGGATAACGACGAGAGGAAGGTTGAATGTCATCTAAGGTAATTTTATCTAACATTTTTTTACGTGACGTTGCTTGTTTTGATTTTGAGGCATTGGCGCTAAAACGAGCGATAAAGTCTTGTAATTCTTTGATTTGTTCTTCTTTTTTGGCATTAGACTGTGCTTGCAATTTTGTCGCTAGTTGGCTTGATTCCAACCAGAAATCATAGTTACCAACGTAAAGTTTGATTTTACTAAAGTCTAAATCTGCCATGTGGGTGCAGACTTTGTTTAGGAAATGACGGTCATGGGAAACCACGATAACGGTATTTTCAAAGTTGATTAAAAATTCTTCTAACCAATTGATTGAGCGGGTGTCTAAACCATTTGTCGGCTCGTCTAATAGTAAGACATCTGGTTTACCAAAAAGAGATTGAGCTAATAATACTTTGACTTTTTGACCAGCTGTTAATTCGCTCATTTTTTGATCATGTAATTCTTCTGGAATGTTTAGCCCTTGGAGTAAAACAGCTGCTTCAGGTTCTGCTTCCCAACCGTCAAGTTCAGCAAATTCGCCTTCTAGTTCTGCGGCACGAATCCCATCTTCATCTGAAAAATCTTCTTTCATATAGATAGCATCTTTTTCTTTCATTACTTCGTAAAGACGTTTATGTCCCATAATTACAGTTTCTAAAACAGTGTAGTCTTCGTAGTCAAAGTGATTTTGTTTCAGCGTTGCTAGTCGCTCATTAGGACCCATTGAAACCACGCCAGTTGTCGGTTGAATCTCACCTGATAAAATTTTAAGAAACGTTGATTTTCCTGCACCGTTTGCGCCGATTAAGCCGTAACAGTTGCCAGGAGTAAATTTAATATTCACTTCTTCAAAAAGTTTACGATCTGGAAATTGTAAACTTACATCATTAACAGTAATCAATTGTTTTCCTCGCTTTTAATATATTCTTGAACCTCTCTGCATTATATCGGCTACAGAACCTTTTTTCAAGGAGTTTCAATCTTTTTACAGAAACGAATAAAAAGGTGGGTTTTTTATAGAAAAAAAGACGTTTTTTTTAAATGTTTCATGTGAAACAGAAAATTTTTTCATGAAAGGGTTTTTAGTGTATTTTTTTAATGATACACTGTATCATGTAAATTAATTAGTGTATCGATTAAAGGAGCCATCAAAAATGAAGCGGATTGAAAAAATCTATCAATATGTTAAAGAGCAAACGAAGAATTTAACGCCAATGACCTTAACAAGTGATGCGGGAGTCACGACACAAGAAATTTCAGAACGTTTAAACATTCAGCGGACCAATGCTAGTAAAGATTTGAATCAACTCGTTCGTGAAGGGCGCTTGAAAAAATTATCTGGTCGTCCAGTAAAATATGTCGCGCAGGTGGCGTTTCAGCATCGTCCATTAACCAAGCCAGTTAAAAGTTATCGGGAAAAATCAATGGATCACTCCACAAAAACTTTTATCGAACCATTGGTTGAACCAGTAGTCACGACCAGTAAAACCCCAGAAGTTGAAGATATTTTCAAAAAAATTATCGGTTCAGCTGGAAGCATGAAAACGCCGGTTGAACAAGCCAAAGCAGCGATTTTATATCCGCCAAAAGGCTTGAATTGTTTAATTACTGGACCAACAGGTTCTGGGAAAACTTATTTTGCTCATGCCATGTTTCAATTTGCGAAGTTGAACCAAATTGTGGCCAAAGAAAAAGAGTTTGTGGTGTTTAACTGTGCAGACTATGCGCATAATCCAGAACTTTTGATGTCGCATTTATTTGGGTATGTAGAAGGGGCCTTCACAGGCGCTACGAAAGCGAAAGAAGGGATTATTGATGAAGCAGATGGCAGCATTCTGTTTTTAGATGAAGTACATCGGTTACCACCCGAAGGACAAGAAATGATTTTTTATTTTATGGATCACGGCGTGTACGCGCGTTTAGGTGAAACAGTGAAATCACATCATGCAGATGTTCGGATTATTTGTGCTACGACGGAGAATCCTACTTCTTCTTTATTGAATACTTTTGTGCGACGCATTCCGATTATCATTCAATTACCGAACTTCAGTGACCGTCCTGCGAAAGAAAAAATTGACCTCCTAAAAGTGATGGTTTCAATGGAAGCAGCGCGGATTCAACGGCGAATCTCTTTGTCAGAAGATGTGGTCAAAGCGTTAATCGGAAGTGTTTCTTATGGAAATGTCGGTCAGCTAAAATCGAATGTGCAACTTGTGACTGCGCGAGGGTTCCTTAATCAGATGGAACAAGAGGAATTAATGATTACGATGGACGAATTAACGGACAATATTAAAGAAGGCATTATGCAACTTGCCAGTAATCGAGAAGTATTGTCGGAGTTGTCGAAATATCTGGAACCGCAATTAGTGGTATCACCAAATGAATCTTTAGTAGCTATTCAGTCAGATGCCTATGAATTGCCTTACAATCTATATGAGATTATTGGAGATAAAGCGGCTCTCTTAAAAGCAGACGGATTGGACCAAGAACTAATTAATAATTTTATTACAACGGATATCAATGTTCATTTAAAATCTTTCTACAAAGATTATGGATTCACCTTTGATACAGAAAATAAATTGGCTGAAATTGTGGACCAACGAATTATTGATGTCACTAAGAAAATTTATAATTTTGCAGCGAAGCGGTTATCGTATTCGTTTCAACCCAACTTTATTTATGCAATGAGTTTACACATTAGTTCTTTCTTGAAACGCATCCAATTAGGCAAAGATCCTAAGCATCCTTTAAATGAAAGTATTCGAAATATGGTTTTAGATTATCCAACAGAGTTTGAAATAGCGAAAGAAATTAAAAATATTATTGAAAGTAGTTATCAGATGGAGATTCCTGAATCTGAAAGTTACTATTTAGCTGTTTTGCTCATTTCTTTAAGAGAAAATCCTGAGGCTGGCCGGATTGGCATTGTCGTGGCTGCGCACGGAAATAGTACCGCTAGCAGTATGGTACAAGTGGTTTCTCAATTGTTAAATGTTGATAATTTGAAGGCTGTGGATATGCCGTTAGATATGCCACCGAAAGAAGCTTTGCGTAAAATCGTTGAAGCAGTTGGTGAAGTGAATGAAGAGAATGGCGTACTATTATTGGTGGATATGGGTTCATTAAGTACGTTTTCAGAAGAAATTGTACGCCAGACAGGCATTGATGTGCGGACAGTAGACATGGTGACTACGCCAATTGTGCTTGAAGCGGCCCGCAAAACCGCATTAATTGATACACAATTGGAAACACTTCACGAGTCCTTAAAAAACTTTCATGGCTATGCCGATATTCGCCAAAGTGAAACGAAACAAATCATTGAAAATTGGAAAACAAGAGCAATTATTGCTATCTGCGCTTCTGGAGAAGGAACTGCGCGCCGAATGAAAGAGCTTATTGAGGAAGCTGTCTTGCCACAAATAGACTGGCATTTAGAAGTGATTCCTTTGTCCATTGTAAATATGAAAGAAGTCTTGCCTAAAATTCAAGAAGACTATGAAATTATTGCGACAACTGGGATTACCAATCCCAAAATTGGAGTTCCTTATATTTCCATGGAAAATTTCTTTTCCGGTGAAGCAGAAAAAATTATTCAGCAATTACTAGCAGAGCGGAAAGAAGAAGTAATGAATAAGCCGTTGGACGAAGCGGCAGCAAAAGAAATTTGTCTCAAATATATGGAGCAAAGTTTCACTTTTATTAATGGAAAAAAAATCATTGATCTGTTGTGGTCATTCGCTAAAAATATCCAAACCCAATTAGCGATGCCAGAAGAGTACACATTTTACATCAATTTGATTATGCACACATCAGGCATGTTGGAGCGTATTTTACGGAATGATACACTGACGGTTTCAGAAAAGGAACTTGGTCAATTGGTTCAAGAGCCAATTTATCCAGTGATTGTGGCCTCAATTGAGACTATGGAAGAAGCTCTTAATATGGATGTTCCAGCAGAAGAAATTTATTTTATCGCACAGTTAGTCAAAAATGCCCAGTGTATCGAAGATAAAATCACCGAAATTGACACACTAGATTAATACAGAAAAATCGATACACTATTTATTAGTGTATCGATTTTTTGATTTTCTTAAAAAAACCTATAATTTTCTAGGTTTCGAACCGATACACTAAAGTTGGCACGAAACTTGCTTATAATAAGGTGTCCCTTTTTACCTAAAATTTTTAAGTAAAAAGACAAAGGTCCTAACCTTTAAAAATGAATTTAAAGGAGCATTCCCGATGGTAATGGATATTCGTTTAGCTCGAATTGATGATCGATTAATTCATGGCCAAGTAGCAACTGTTTGGGCAAAATTGACGAACATTAATCGCATTTTAGTGGTTAGTGATTCCGTTGCTTATGACAATTTGAGAAAAGCCTTGTTGGTTCAAGCTGCTCCACCTGGTGTCAAAGTAAATGTCATCACTGTTCAAAAAATGATCGATGTTTACCCTGATCCTCGTTTTGATTCGTTTCGAGCCATGTTGTTATTCACTAATCCTTTGGACGTGAAACGAGTGGTCGAAGGCGGTGTACAACTAACTTCTGTGAATATTGGCGGAATGAGTTTCAGCACAGGCAAGCGAATGATTACGAATGCAGTTGCAGTGGATGCCAACGATTTAAAAGCATTTCTGTTTTTAAATGAACAAGGTATTGAATTGGAAATTCGAAAAGTCGCAGCAGACAGCCAAGTGAATTTGATGGATTTACTGAAAAAAGAGCGTAGCAAAGAAAATAACGCCAGCTGACGTTTATTTTTACAGACGAAAGACATTGAAAGGATGTGGTGGCCTAGGACCAACATCATTGCTTCATGAGCTGTATTGATAAAGGCAAGTGCTGATGTTGAAAAAAATCAAGAACTATTGAAATTTTTTCATTTATTTTTGTCAGAATCTGATTTATCTGATTTTTTTCAAAAAGTGAAAGCGTTTAGCAGTACAACCATGAAAAAAAACATCAATTATACAGGAGGTATAAAAATGGTAGGAATTATCCTAGCAAGTCACGGTGAATTTGCTGAAGGGATCTTGCAATCTGGTGCAATGATCTTTGGCGAACAAGAAAATGTAAAAGCAGTTACGTTAATGCCTAGCGAAGGTCCCGATGATGTAAAAGCAAAAATGCAAGAAGCCATTGCATCGTTTGACAATCAAGACGAAGTACTATTTTTAGTTGACCTATGGGGAGGAACACCATTTAACCAAGCGAACTCATTGTTAGAAGATCATAAAGACAAATGGGCAATCGTTGCAGGTATGAATTTACCAATGGTTATTGAAGCATATGCTTCTCGTTTCTCTATGGAATCAGCACAAGAAATTGCGACACACATTCTTGAAACAGCAAAAGATGGTGTCAAAGTTAAACCAGAAGAGTTACAACCAGCAGAAGCACCAAAAGCTGCTGCGACAGAAGATGCACAGCCAAAAGGTTCGTTACCACCAGGTACAGTTGTTGGCGATGGCAAAATTAAATTCGTGCTAGCACGTATTGATTCACGTTTATTACATGGTCAAGTAGCAACAGCTTGGACAAAAGCAACACAACCAAACAGAATTATTGTTGTTTCTGATGCCGTTGCAAAAGATGACTTACGTAAGAAATTAATCGAACAAGCAGCTCCTCCAGGAGTAAAAGCCAATGTTATTCCAATCAGTAAAATGATTGAAGTAGCGAAAGATCCACGTTTTGGCAATACAAAAGCATTATTATTATTTGAAAATCCTGAAGACGTCTTAAAAGTGGTTGAAGGCGGCGTAGAAATCCCAGAAGTAAACGTTGGTTCAATGGCTCACTCTGTTGGAAAAGTCGTTGTAAGCAAAGTATTATCAATGGGTCAAGAAGACGTTGATACGTTTGATGAATTAAAAGCCAAAGGCATCAAATTTGATGTGCGTAAAGTGCCAAATGATTCAAAAGCGAATATGGACGAAATTTTGAAAAAAGCAAAAAATGAGTTAGCAAACGCGTAACTCGCCAAATACAAATCAAAATAGGAGGCTTATCATGTCTGTTATATCAATTATTTTAGTTTTACTCGTTGCCTTTCTAGCTGGTATGGAAGGGATTTTGGATGAGTTCCAATTCCACCAACCGTTAGTAGCATGTACATTAATCGGATTAGTTACTGGTAATTTAGAAGCCGGAATTGTTTTAGGTGGTACTTTACAAATGATCGCGTTAGGTTGGGCAAACATCGGGGCTGCCGTTGCACCGGATGCCGCTTTAGCATCTGTTGCCTCAGCAATTATTTTAGTTTTAGGTGGCCAAGGTGTTAAAGGTGTTCCTTCAGCGATTGCCATCGCAGTTCCTTTAGCGGTTGCAGGTTTGTTCTTAACAATGATCGTTCGGACAGTTGCGGTTCCAATCGTTCACATGATGGACGCGGCTGCTGAAAAAGGCAACATTAAACAAGTTGAAATGTTACACATTTTCGCTGTATGTTTACAAGGTATTCGTATTGCGATTCCAGCAGGTGCGTTACTATTCATTCCTGCTGACACTGTTCGTAATTTCTTAGAATCAATGCCAGCTTGGTTAACTGATGGTATGGCTATCGGTGGTGGTATGGTCGTTGCCGTAGGTTATGCATTAGTAATCAACATGATGGCAACAAAAGAAGTATGGCCATTCTTCATTATCGGTTTCGTAGTCGCAGCGATTTCTCAATTAACATTAATCGCATTAGGTGCTTTAGGTGTCGCTTTAGCTCTTATTTACTTGAACTTATCTAAAATGGGCGGTTCTTCTAACTCAAATGGCGGAGGCAACTCTGGCGACCCATTAGGCGATATTTTAAACGACTACTAATTCTGAAGGAGGAGCAAAGAAAATGGCAGAAAAAATTCAATTAACTAAAAAAGATCGTTTAGCTGTAGCTTGGCGTTCAACATTTATCCAAGGTTCTTGGAACTATGAACGTATGCAAAACGGCGGCTGGGCATTCTCAATGATTCCAGCAATCAAAAAATTATATAAAACGAAAGAAGAACGTTCAGCGGCGTTAAAACGTCACTTAGAGTTCTTTAATACACACCCATACATTGCCTCACCAATTCTTGGTGTAACATTAGCTTTGGAAGAAGAACGTGCCAATGGCGCACCAGTTGATGACGTAGCGATTCAAGGGGTTAAAGTTGGGATGATGGGTCCTTTAGCCGGTGTCGGTGACCCAGTTTTCTGGTTTACTGTTCGTCCAATGTTAGGCGCTTTAGGTGCTTCCTTAGCAATGGGTGGTAACATCTTAGGCCCAATCTTATTCTTCGTTGCTTGGAACTTAATTCGTTGGTCATTCATGTGGTATACACAAGAGTTTGGTTACAAAGCAGGTTCTAAAATTACTGATGACCTTTCAGGTGGTTTACTACAAGATATTACAAAAGGTGCTTCTATTTTAGGGATGTTCGTACTGGCCGCATTAGTTCAACGTTGGGTATCGATTAAGTTCTTACCAATTGTCTCACAAGTTAAGTTAGACAAAGGTGCTTATATCGAGTGGGATAAACTTCCTGCTGGCGGTGAAGGAATGCATAAAGCCTTTGAACAAGTGAACCAAGGCTTGGCGCTTTCACCAACGAAAGTTACTACTTTACAAGATAACTTAGATCAATTGATTCCAGGTCTAGCACCATTACTACTTACATTCTTATGTATGTGGTTATTGAAGAAAAAAGTTAGCCCAATCGTTATCATTCTTGGTTTATTCGTAGTCGGCGTTGTCGGCCACTTAATCGGCTTATTATAAGAATGACGAGGTCGGGACAGCACCGTTTAGCTCCGAGAAATAAGAAGAAATTTTC
>NZ_KV805568.1:29037-76959 GCF_001811595.1 Enterococcus sp. HMSC078F03
ATTTCGGCTTATTTCCGAAGGAGCTGGTTCTGTTTCCGCCGTTTATCAGTTTTTGATTCTGGAACAAAAAAAGCGGAAGAGAAGTCGAGAAACTTTTCTTCCGCTTTTTTAAACAAAGATGTAATTTTGTTTGTTTCGATCAGGAAAGAAACGTATAATAAAGAGGAATTAGTCGAATGAAATGGAGCAGATAACATGGTACAATCATTAAACACAAAAGTTGATTTAGTTATAGATGCGACGGCATTTACAGGATTAACAGATTATGGACAAATTATGATAGGTGACCGCGGGTTTGAATTTTACCATGCCAAAGATCCACGTAAGTTTATCCAAATTCCGTGGGAAGAAGTCGATTACGTGTTGGCTTCAGTAATGTTCAAAGGAAAATGGATTCCTCGTTATGCGATTCAAACCAAGAAAAATGGGACGTATACGTTTGCTTCAAAAGAGCCGAAGCGAGTGTTACGAGCTATTCGTGAATATGTTGATCCAGATCACATGGTCCAATCTTTGAGTTTCTTTGATGTCATAAAAAGAGGGATCCTCTCGATTGGGAAAAAGAAAAAATAATTTATAACTGTTACTTTTTTATAAACTAGATGAAAAAGTAGCGGTTTTTTTGTGGGATAAATTGACGGAAAGCAATGGTGATGTTACTTTTATTTATACAAAAATGTCTGAATTTTATACAAAAAAAGATAATTAATGTTTTTTTGTTTTTTTAAATATGTTTATTGTAAGAGTAGTTTTTATAAAATATAAAAAATATTTGACAACATATAAAATAGTAGTAACATAATAAGTGTAATAAATTATTTTATAGAGGAGTGAGTGTCATGGAACAACGACAACATCATGGAATAGACTGGGGTTCATTAGTATTAGGAATTCTATTTGTTCTGACTGCATTAATTTCCTTCCAAAATCCTGCCGGTAATTTAATTGCCATTGTGATGGTTTTTGCGATTTTTGCTATTATTAAAGGGATTTTCGAAATTTTTGTACGTAATCGTATGAAAGAATTGCTAGGCTACAAAGCTTATGCACCAATCATCTTAGGGATTATTGATATCCTAATTGGTGTTTACTTATTGTTTAACTTAAATATTGGTGTCGCTGTGTTACCATTTGTTTTTGCAATTTGGTTTTTATTCGACTCAATTTTCGGCTTATTTACTTTAGATTTTGCTAAACGAGTAAGCACAGGTTACTTCTGGTTCACATTAATTGTTGATGTTTTAGGGATTATCTTAGGTGTAATGTTATTATTTAATCCATTGTCTTCAGCATTAACTTTAAGCTTCTTAGTTGGCTTTTACTTTATGATGTTTGGTATTAGCAATATTGTATATGCTTTTAGATAAAAGAAGTAAAAAAACAGGTTTTCCGAAAAGGAAAACCTGTTTTTTTTTAATAACGACGGTGGCAGTTGCCATTATTTCCCGAAATTGTTCGAACAAGCCACACGATAATCGCTACGGGAACTAAAATTTTTACTGCTAGCCACAATAAGCTTCCCACGATACCGACAACGGCACTAAAGAGTGAACCGACAACTAAAAATAAAAGGACCACTAAAAGAATATTTATAAACATTGGTCGTTGATTATTCATACGTACTACCTCCAAATTTTTCCTGTTTTCTATATACAGAGTATAGCAAGAATGCGCAACAAGCACCTCCATCGGAAGGCTGATTTTTTTCTCTGGCGAATGATGGAGCCGCTGTTGGTTATTTTGGACTTTCTGATTGAAATAATCAGAATATTCTGGTGTATAATTATAAAAAAGGATTTAAAGTGAGGGATTGGATGACGACTGAGGGATTAATCGCTTTGTTAGAAAAGAAACGAAATGATTTAAGTAAAATTGAAAATCAAGTACTGGATTATATTTTGACGCATATGACGGAAATTAGTTCACAAACCATTTATGAGGTGGCGCAGGCGTTGTTTGTTTCAACAGCCACTATTTCTCGGACAGCCAAACACTTAGGTTATCGAGGCTTCCAAGAATTAAAATATGCGATCGTCCAATCGGTGCAGAGCGAGAGCACAGAAAGCGATAGTCGTAGTTTTCAAGCCATTACGCAACAATTGATCGCCAACGTGCAAGATAGTTTTCAACAGATGGATGAAGCCAAAGTCGCGGAAATGCTAAAAATGATTGAGTGCGCGAATACGATTGAAGTGTTCGGTGTTGGTGGCAGTTTTCCTATTTGTACTGATTTTGCACGAAAGCTAACATTTTTAGGAAAAAAAGCCTATGCACGATCTGATTGGGATGAACAAGCGGCAGCAGTTAAGAATCTGGATGGACAGGATTTAGCCATTTTTGTCAGTTATACAGGAGAAACTAAGGGGATTTTAGCGTATGCACGTGTAGCGCAGGAACAGCAAGTGCCGATGATTAGTTTGATTTCGACTAAAGGAAGCACCTTGGAAAAATTGTCGACGACGACGTTATTTGCCAAAGGGACGACACGTTATCATCAGCGCGTGGATTTAAGTTCAAGAATTGCTGTCATTTGTTTGTTCGATACGGTTTTATTAATGTACGCAGAGGCAAAGCAGCCGCGGTAATTTTATGCAACACCATACTAAATGATGTAAGGGGATACAGAAAAAGTGTAGCCTCTTTTTTCTTTGTTTTGGGCTAGTTATAATGAGGGCAATGAATGTAAACGCAATCATTTTTAGTTTTGTAAAGAATGAATGGAGGAGTTAAGAAATGGCAGTAAAGAAAAAGAAAGCGACTTTCTGGGAGTTTTTCCAAGGATTAGGCAAAACGTTTATGTTGCCAGTGGCTTTATTAGCTTTTATGGGGATTTTGTTGGGATTAGGAAGTTCTTTTTCCAGTGAATCTATGATTGAAACAATCCCGTTTTTAGGAAAGCCCGCAGTAAAAATTATTTTCCAATTTATGTCGACAATTGGTGGTTTTGCGTTTGCCTATTTACCTGTCATGTTTGCAATGGCCATTCCGTTGGGGTTAGTTCGGAAAGAAAAAGGAATTGCTGCGTTTTCAGGTTTCGTAGGCTATACGGTGATGAATTTAGCGATTAATTTCTATTTAGTGCAGACGAATCGCCTCGTGGATCCTGAACAGTTGCGGGAAGCTGGCCAAGGAATGGTTTTTGGGATTCAAACGATTGAAATGGGCGTTCTCGGTGGAATTATCGCGGGGCTTATTGTCTATAAGTTGCATAATCGATTTTATACGGTGCAACTACCAGATAGTTTTGCCTTCTTTTCTGGCGCACGGTTTGTGCCAATTATTACTTCATTAGTGATGGCCTTCGTGGGCTTAGTCATTCCGTTAGTTTGGCCACTTTTCGCGCTAATGATTATGGCGATTGGCCAACTTATCCAACGTTCTGGTATTTTTGGGCCTTTTCTGTTTGGGTCAGGGGAACGTCTACTGTTACCGTTTGGGTTGCATCATATTTTGGTTTCCATGATTCGTTTTACTGAAGCAGGGGGTTCAGCGGTGGTGGCTGGCAAAGAAGTGTTTGGTGCGTTAAATATTTTCTATGCAGAATTGCAAAATAATTTACCGATTTCACCAAGCGCAACAGCTTTCTTGTCACAAGGGAAAATGCCGACCTTTATTTTTGGCTTACCAGCGGCGGCGCTTGCGATGTATCATACTGCAGCTCCGGCGAATCGACATAAGATTAAAGGCTTACTCCTTTCAGGTGTAATTGCTACGGCTATCACTGGCATTACAGAACCAATTGAATTTTTATTCTTATTTATTAGTCCATTATTATGGCTGTTTCATGTCATTATGACTGGTCTAGGTTTCATGGTAATGGCTTTATTGGGTGTTGTGATTGGAAACACTGATGGCGGGCTACTGGACTTTGTTATTTTTGGCTTGTTACAAGGAACTTATACAAAATGGTGGTGGGTTCTCATTGTCGGCGCTATCTGGTTTGTTGTTTATTATTTCGTCTTTAAAACAGTCATTGTAACCTTTGATTTAAAAACACCTGGACGAGACAAGGTCTTAGATGAGACTGAATATACCGATCAAGAAGTTCAATATAAGAAAACGGGTGGCTATGATGCGCCTGGGATTTTAGCGGCTTTGGGTGGGCAAGAGAATATTCAAGCTATTGATAATTGCATTACGCGTTTACGTTTAGTGTTAGCAGATGCTAATAAAGTAGATGATGACAAATTAAAGCAATTAGGGGCTTTAGGCGTCGTGCATTTAGATGCGCAGAATGTGCAAGTGATTATCGGAACCAAAGTGACAACGGTCCGTAATCAATTAGAGATGATTTTAGGTTAGAAAAAAGACAGAAGGTGAAGAGTGTGTCGTTTGATAAAGCAATTGATCGACGAGGAACGTATTGTACACAGTGGGATTTTGTAGAAGACCGATTTGGGGAAGCGGACTTGCTTCCCTTCACTATTTCCGATACGGATTTTGCTGTGCCAGAGGCAGTTCTGGCAACATTACAGGAGCGTTTGAAACATTCCGTATTTGGCTATACGAGGTGGAACCATCCGCAATTAAAAGAAGCAATTCAAACGTGGTACCAGACAAGATTCCAGACGAAGATTGAAGAACACTGGATTATGTATACCCCGACCGTTATCTATGGGATTTCTGCGTTGATCCAATTATTAACTAATGAAGGGGAGGGCATTATTTTACAAACACCTGCGTATGATGCATTTTTTAAAGTTATTCAGGAAAATAAGCGGCAAGTAGTGGCAAATGAACTGCTTTATCAAGAGAAGCGCTACAGCATTGATTTTATTGATTTAGAAAAAAAACTAGCGCAACCAGAAAATCGCTGTTTGCTTTTATGTTCCCCGCATAATCCAACAGGACGTGTTTGGGAGCAATGGGAATTAGAGCGAATGGTTTCATTGTGCCAACAGTATGATGTGTTTTTACTTTCTGATGAAATTCATATGGATATCGTTAATAAAGGCCAAGTTCATCGACCAATTACGCAATTTGGTTATAAAAAATCTGCCATTATTACCAGTGGCACGAAAACCTTTAATTTTCCAGGGCTGATTTTTGCTTACGCCCTAATTCCAGATAACGAATTACGTGACGCTTTTCAGCTCAAATTAAAAAATGCCGATGGTTTATCATCAACAAGTATTTTGGGAATGCTAGCAACCATGACGGCCTATCAAAAATGTGGTACTTGGGTTGACGAGTTGAATGATTATTTAGCGGAGAACCAACGTTACGTGAAAGATTTTTTACAGACATATTTGCCAAAAATTAAAGTGACGGAGCTGGAAGCCACTTACTTAATGTGGTTGGACGTATCAGCGGCAGTTCCAGATGTGGCCCGCTTACAAGAGGCTTTAGTTTCTGTGGGGAAAGTCGCCATTATGGACGGCTCAATTTATGGCGGTAATGGACAGCGATTTTTACGGTTAAATATTGGCTGTTCGCAAGCAAAACTACACGAGGGACTTGAAAGGATGCGCCAAGGTTTTGAAGCTGTTTTACAAAAGGATGGCACAACATCAGCGCTTGGGAATAATTGAGAAAAGATAGCATTCCGAAAATGGTTGCAGTACAATGGAAAAATAGAAACAAATAAAATAACAAAAAGTAACAACTTGTCATTTACTGGGGGAAAAGAAATGAAAACAATTAAAACAAAGCAAGCACCACAAGCAATTGGGCCATATTCACAAGCAAAAATTGTGAATGGTTTATTGATTACTTCTGGTCAGATTCCACTGGATCCTGAAACAGGCAAGGTGGTTGGGACAACGATTAAAGAACAAACCAATCAAGTACTGAAAAATATTCAAGGGCTTTTAACAGAAGCTGGTAGTGATTTTGCTCATGTAGTCAAAACGACATGCTATTTACAAAATATGGCGGATTTCACGGCATTCAATGAAGTCTATGCTGAGTATTTTAGTGCGGAATATCCTGCACGCACAACGATTGAAATCTCTAAATTACCGATGGATGTGTTGGTGGAGATTGAGATTATCGCAGAAGTAGTGGCGTAAAAAATACAGTTAAAAGAGTGAGAAAAAATCGTCTTAGATTTTTTTCACTCTTTTTTTCAATAAAACAATACGATTCAGCCAAAATGTCTAGCCGTGCTGGAAAATTTTCAGCAAATAGGCTACCATGGAAGAAAATCGATAAAACGAAAGTTAAATGAATAGAAAAGAGATATGAAAGAGGCTATAAGATGAAAAAAAATATTAGCCAACTAACGCAGTGGTTGAAAGAACACAGTTTATTATTGAAACTAATTTTTCTTGGTTCTGTATTAGTTTTCGTGGCTAACCAAGTGACACATATCGCTCAAGGCATGACCTGGGCGGATATTTTTTCCACGATGGAACAACAAAGTACGGGACGTTTAATTGGTATGGTCTTGGCAGGACTGTTAGGGGTTATTCCAATGCTCCTTTATGACTATGTAGTCGTTAAATTATTGGAAAAAGAAGGTAAGCCACCAATGAAACGAATGGATTGGTTAACTTCGGCTTGGGTCACTAATACCATTAATAACTTAGCGGGTTTTGGCGGCGTGGTTGGGGCAACGCTACGGATTAATTTTTACGGAAAAGATGTACCGCGGGGCAAGGTTGTAGCAACGGTCTCAAAAGTTGCTCTGTTCTTGATTTCAGGGTTATCTATTTTATCTTTTGTGGCGTTTGTTGATTTATTTTTTATTCGAACCCAAAATGTTTTTCGTGAATATTGGGTTTGGTTATTATTGGGCAGCCTGATTGCGCCCGCGCTCTGGTTTTTCACGTATTTAAAACGGCGAACATTGTTTAAAACATTTTTTCCAAAAGCGGTGCTCCTTTTATTCGGCGCTTCATTAGGTCAATGGCTAGGTGGAATGTTTGCTTTCTTGATGATAGGTCGCTTGATGCAGGTGCCAGTTTCGATGGTTTCTGTTTACCCAATGTTTGTTATCGCTACGTTGATTGGGATGTTAACTATGGTTCCTGGTGGTATGGGAACGTTTGATGTCTTAATGATTTTGGGCTTATCACAATTAGGGATTGATCGATCACAAGCGGTCGTCTGGTTGTTGTATTATCGTTTGTTCTATTATGTGACGCCTTTTATGACAGGAGTTATTTTGTTCTTGCAACAAGCAGGCATGAAAGTTAATCAATTTTTTGATAATTTACCTCGGTTATTTTCACAAAAAGTGGCGCATTTTATTTTGGTGGCGGCGTTATATTTTGCAGGAATTATGATGGTTCTATTATCGACTGTGACGAATTTGTCGAATGTCAGTCGTTTATTCCAAGTGTTACTTCCCTTTTCTTTTAATTTTTTAGATCAAACATTGAATTTATTTGTAGGATTCTTGTTATTAGGTTTAGCTCGAGGCATTTCTATGAAAGTGAAAAAAGCTTATTGGCCTACAATTATTTTACTAGGATTTTGTATTGTAAATACGGTGGCACGAACGACTTCGTGGCAGTTAATTGCTGTTTATGCCGTTATTTTATTGGCGGTTATTTTGGCTCGTAAAGAATTTTATCGTGAAAAGTTTGTTTATTCATGGGGCGCTTTAACGGTAGATAGTATTTTGTTTGGCTGCTTGTTTATCGGTTATGCGGTTGCTGGCTATTACGCCGCACGACCAGCTGGTGGCAATCAAGTTATCAATCACTTTTTGTTGTTTCCGTCAGATGATGTTTGGTTTAACGGATTGATTGGATTAAGTATTTCCTTGATTGGTTTATTCTTTTTGTATCAATATTTAGCCGAAACAACTGTTACTTTAGGTGAGGGGTTTGAAGAAGCGCGGTTGACACGCTTTTTGGAAAAATTTGGTGGCAACGAAGGCAGTCAATTTTTGTATTTAAAGGATTATGGTCATTTTTACTACCAAGAAGAAGGCGAAGATCAAGTACTTTTTGGGTTTCAAATGAAGTTTAATAAATGCTTTGTCTTGGCGGATCCAATTGGGCACCGAGAGAAATGGACAGCGGCGACACTGGCGTTTATGGATCAAGCTGATTTGTTAGGTTATCAATTAGTTTTTTATCGTATCTCGGAAGAATATGTTATGAATCTTCACGATTGCGGCTTTGAATTTATGAAAGTTGGGGAAGAAGGCTTGATTCAATTTGATGAGCCGTCAACAGTGAATCAAACAGCCTGGACGGAAACAGTGACTGAAAAAATAGCAGCAGAAGCAGCGGATTTTCAGTTTGAATTTTATCCCGAAACGATTAGTGATGCCTTATATCAAGAGTTAGAACGAGTTTCTGCGGACTGGTCACGGAATCAAAAAGAGCGCTACTTTATTGGTGGACGGTTGGATCCCGAGTATTTGAAATGCAGTAGTGTGGGCTTGGTGAGACAGAAACAAACGGTCATCGGTTTTATTACGGGAAAAGAAATGGAAAAAGGCAAAAGTATTTCGTATGATTTGTTACGTATTCGTTCAGAAGCACCTGCTTTTACTAGAGAATATTTGTTCACTCATTTTATTGAAACCTATCAACAGCAGGGCTATCAATTAATTGATATTGGGATGGCGCCGTTGGCTAACGTAGGGGAGAGCAAGTACTCTTTCTTAAAAGAACGCTTTGTTAATATTTTTTACAAGTATAGTTATCAAATTTATGCGTTTCAAGATACACGCAAGCGCAAAGAACAATATGTCACTAGTTGGCAACCTCGTTATTTTGCTTATCCTAAGCGGACCAGTGTACTCTTTGCTTTTGTGCAACTTTCCTTGTTGATTACGAAAGGAAGACATCAAAGTGTTTCGCTTGTGGAAGAAGCAATGACTGAAATTTAAAAAAATCACGCGATGACTTAGCCATCGCGTGATTTTTTATTTGTCTTCTTTTTTACGGTTTCGTCTAGCAGGAATCAAGGTTACGTATGCAACGAAACCACCAGTACATAGAACGAATAACACGATGCCAGGAATCAATCCTTCTGGTAAATAAGAGAACTGAATAGTATGGGTTCCAGCGCTGACAGGAACGCTTAGAAAGGCATCTTTAAAGGCTTTTGGGGTAACTTTTTTGCCGTCAATTTTGACACGCCAACCTTTGTCATAAGGAATTGTAGTGACGAGTACTTGATCGTTGTCGGCGGTAAAAGTACCTGAAGCAGAGCGTTTGCCAGTGGTTAAATCAACGCCTTTTTCTTGTACGGCGGAAATGGCTTTTTCAAATGCATTGGTATTTAAGCCAACCACTTGCGGCTGAACAAAACTTACTGCTTTGGTTCCATAAAAACTTACTTTGAAGTTAACAGTTGTATCTTTGGGATAGTAACCTAAATTATAATATTGGCCAGTAATGCCAATTTGTGATTGCTGACTTGAGCCGTTCACGGTGACCGTCGCAGTGGAACTTTCCAATTGAGCAAAATCCGTTGGGAATAAACTCAAATAAGCTTGCGTATTGGCGGGCACATTGACTGTATAAGAAATCTCTTTGGCTACGTTATGTTGTTTCTCCGTAAAAGTTACGCCAGCTGTATTTTGCGTAATTGTCACGTTATTTTGAAGCGTCATCGTTGGTTGATAAAAGGTAAAATACCGTTCATTGGTATTGGCTAAAGCATTTAGTAAATTTGT
Organism: Enterococcus sp. HMSC078F03; assembly: GCF_001811595.1. Lineage (NCBI taxonomy): Bacteria > Bacillati > Bacillota > Bacilli > Lactobacillales > Enterococcaceae > Enterococcus > Enterococcus sp. HMSC078F03. The sequence continues at coordinate 38,621 of NZ_KV805568.1, forward strand.
TTGACTACCTAAATTATCATTGAGAGGTTGCCGGACATTGTAAATCTCTTTGTTTGCTAAAAATCCTAACGGCAAAGCATTTTCGTTACGATAAAGTTGATATTTACCAGCAGCAGCTTGTCGTTCAAAACCGAATTTCATTGGATTGTTTTCAGCAATATTGTATTTAATGCCCATCAAAGCATCCATTAACAAGGTATTATTTTGGTAACGAATATTTAAATTCGTGCCTCGTGAGCGGAAACCTAAGGCGTTTAGGTATGTTGAAGAATGTCGGTTCCGTACGGAAGAAAACATGCTAATGCCACTGTAGCCATAGTTAATGCCGTCATTGGCCGAAACACCATTTAAATTTTCCAAGCGGTAAAAGGTATCATTTTCTTTTTTTGTCTGATCGACTAGATTTTTTAGGTCAGGATAAGGTTCAGAATACAAGCTACGTGATGCGTAGTTCCAATCATCTAAAATACCAGTGACCATCGCCCGTGTGTTAATGATTGCTTCACCAGAAACGAGCAGCAATAACAAAATCACTAAGTATTGCATAGGCGCTTTTTTCAATTGATAAAAAGCAATTCCGAAAAAGTATAATAGTAAAAAAGTTGCTGTTAGTACGAAAGAGGTTAAAGTCACATACGTATAACTAGTAGCACCTTTTGTGCCCATTGCAAGAGCAAAAATTGCTAAAAGAATCAAAATCAAGCCGCTTAAGACGCCGAGATCATCCTTTTCAAATTTCTCCCAACCATAACCTGCAAGCAAAATAACTAAGAATGAAAAGAGGAAACTATAGCGGAAAAGAAACATGTTCGGCGCATGCATACCGTGCCAGAATAAATTTAAGGGCGTGATGTAAAAGCTAGCAATCAATAGGACAAACAAACTGCCAAAAAGTAGTTTGTTTTTCAATGGAACTTCTTTCGTAACGAAATAGAAGAGACAAAAAATCAAAGGCAACAACCCAATGTAAATAAAAGGAATGGACCCATATTTGGTTGTATCGTAAACGCCAATCATATTTTTCATAATAATATCTAAAAAGGCAGTCGCTTCTGTTTTAAAGGTTGTAATTTCAGAAAGAGTTTCACCATTGGTTCGTAAATCTAAGACAGCAGGTAAGACCATAATCATGGATGCTCCACCAGCTAAAAGAGAAGTAGTAAAATACGCAACGATTCGAGATTTATATCGTTGCCAGTCTGTAAACGTTCGTGCAAAATAGTACAGGAAGGAAAACAACCCAATCATAAAGCCAAAATAATAATTGGTAATGAAAAGCAAGAAATAACTGACAAACAATAATGTCGGCTTTCGTTGGTCCATTAAACGATGAATTCCTAAAATTACGAGTGGCAGATAAATAAAGGCATCCAGCCACATAATTAATTCTGAATGGGCCACAATGAAGGACATTAGCGCATAAGACACACTTAAAGTCACATGGGACCATTTAGGAATCTTAAAGGTTTGTTTTGCCAAGAACCAAAAACTCAAGCCAGCACTCCCAATTTTCAACAACGTTAGGAAATAGAGCGCATCAGGCATGTTTTGATTGTTAAAGAAAAAGACGAGCGGCGTAAATAAGCCACCAAGATAATAGGAAATTAAGGACAAGTAGTTTAATCCCAAAGAAGCATTCCACGTATAGAAAAGACTTTGTTTTCCATGAAGAACATTGTTAAAGCTTGCGTGAAAGTTTGAAAATTGAGAAAAGGCATCGCTGGCTAAAACACTGCGACTACTTCCTGGATAAATCCCAATACTCAAATAGATAATTGCCATAATTAAAAATGGAATGAAGAAACTGGCTAACATATAAGGCCAGTTGTTTTTTAAAAACTGCCTACTTTTATTTTTCATAAATAACCTCACCTGATTTTTCGAAAGTACCTATAGTTTATCATACTCTTTATTTGATGTACCAATAGAAGAAAAACTTTAAAATTTTATTAGGATCCTAAGGGTGGAGTGAAGAAGAATTAGTAGTAAGAGATTGACATTCAAATGCTAAATCACCAGATTAAACAACGAATATTCTCCGAAACGAATATTCTCCGAAAAATTGCTGAAAACACCTTGTGGATAACTTTGTGCATAACTCTGTTGAAAACCACAAAAGAGCTTTTTATCTCGGTTTATCCACAAGGATAAGTTTTCGAGTTGCTAAAAAAAATAGACGTAAGTTCAGAAGTCCTGCTTGCTAAAAGTAAAGGAACCCATAAAATTGAAAGAAGATGAAAACGTTATTAAAACAACGTTTTCATCTTCTTTTTTCTAGAATTTACAAAGATTTAATGTCGAACAAATAAGCACTGTGGAAAAGTTTTTTGGAAAAAACAAGAAATTTCATCCACAAAGTTTTCTGTGGAGAATTTAAAAATGCTTGTCAAGCTTTTTTTGAAAAAATGTGGATAACTTTTTAAAGACACGCTTTTTTCCATTTGCGAATTTGCGTTCGGAAACTAGTAAAAGGGGCAACGCTATTAATGTGAATCCATTTCCAAAGAGGCCATTGTGCTTTGGTGGTCGCCCAAGCCCGTTGTTGAGGTAAAAATAATTCATCTTCGGAAAGCGAGGCAATCCAATGAAGTAATTTTTCTAAGATGTCTTGCAACGCAATCAGCTGACTTTCTAAACTCATTTGTCCATAGGTTTGATAAAATGATTGATAGAGAGCGCCCAGTTGATTCCATTTATAACCTTCAGCTGGCGTTTGAACGGTCAGACCACGTTGTTCTTGTTCTTCCCAAGAAAGCAGCAAGTTGAGCCAGCCTAATTGATAGGCTAAGTTCTCTGAAGGTGTTTTAGCTACTGTTTCAATTCGGTGATCTTTAAGTGTTTCAGGAATTTCTGCAAATTCAGCTAAATATTTTTGTGAAGCTATTTGAATGGCCTCAATCAAGGCTTCTTTTGATTCATAGGTTCGCATTCTTCGGCTAACGTCCTTTCTTGGTAGGATCTGCTTGTTTTTCATGAGTAATTTGAGTGACTAAACCAAAAGGATCTTTCACAATCGCATAAAATGTTGCAAATTCATTTTCAATTGGTTCTTGGATAATACAGGATTCGGGATGGCACGTGAGTTTTTCAAAAATTGTTTTGGCAGAGTGACGGCTGTCGACGGTTAAGCTGAGGGTCAATTGTTCTGTGGGCGTGGTATTCATTCCTGCAAATAAAGGATTATCAGCTAGTTGTAATTGAAAAGTGTCCATTTGTAAAATCGAGTGAGAAAGCCAGTGTTCTTCGCCAGCGGGAATGGTCAAAGAAGGATTTAAGCGCTCTTTAAATTCTTGATTAGTAATTTTAAAAAGAATATCACCAGCAAAGGCTTCTTGGTAAAACGTCAAGGCTTCCGTTGCTCGTCCATTTAAGACCATAAAAAGGGCAAATTGTGTGTTTTTCATTGTTTGAACCTCCTAAGATTGATAAGATAAGCATAACAATAAAAGGTGTCAAAAAGTGACACCGATGGAGGGAAAAATGAAAAAATCAGAACGTTTAAATCAGGAACTTTTTTTCTTGAGAACCCATCCTCAGTTTAATTTAAATCAGTTAATGAAAACTTTTGGGATTTCTAAAAGCACAGCTTTGCGGGATATTGAAGCTTTGGAAAATTTAGGCGTGCCGCTATATGTGGAGAATGGTCGTTATGGTGGCTATCGAGTTTTAAACAAACCGTTGTTGCCGCCGATTTATTTTAATGAAAACGAAGTGTTAGCGATCTTTTTTTCGTTACAATTACTGAAATTAGTCGCAGAGTCACCGTTTGGTCATTCCTATCAGCAGATTAAGCAAAAATTATTGCATTCTTTAGATGAACCAACCCAATTTAAAATCAGTCAAATGAGTAAGGTCGTCTATTACGAAGGAATTGAACAAGTAGAAGCACCAGGCAATTTAGAGCAGCTGTTTCATTGTATTTTGGCGCAACAAGTAATTCAGTTTAACTATACCAGATATGAAGCAACAACGAAAAAAATCTTACCAACCCGGTTAACTATTTTAGAAGGGTATTGGTATTGTTCAGGCTATGATGTGACTAAAAAGGCTTGGCGTACTTACCGCTGTGATTTTATGGAGGCTATTCAGCAGTTAAACCAAACACTGGATTTTACGAATGAAGAATTGAAAGAATCGTATCGCCATCAACAAACGACGGCACGTACGATTCCATTTAAAGCAATCATTACAGAAAAAGGCAAAGAATTTTTTTATAAACATCGCTTTGACAATATTCAGTTGGAAGAAACGCCCACGGAGTGTTTTTTAGTTGGACAGATTCATCCAACAGAAACACAATTTTTAGCCAACTATTTTATGGGCTTTGGTGAAGAAGTGACAATTTTAGAGCCAGTCCAAGTGAAACAAGCATATGTAGAAAGTATAATGAGGATTCAAAAAAAATATCAAGAATAGATTGTGGAACTGTGAACAATTCCATGTGTAAAGATGCACATTGGGGAGGAGAAAGAAAAACCCTTGATTTTTAAATCAAGGGTTTTTCTTTCTAAGAACGTGCTTGCCCATTTCCATAAATAACATATTTTGTCGAAGTAAGCTCTGCTAGACCCATAGGTCCACGGGCATGTAATTTTTGCGTACTAATACCGATTTCGGCGCCAAATCCAAATTCAAAACCGTCCGTGAAACGAGTTGAAGCATTCGCATAAACAGCGGCTGCATCCACTTGTTGTAAAAATTGTTGTGTGGCAAAGTAATTATCACTAATAATACTTTCGGAATGTTTTGTATTGTAGCGATTAATATGCTGGATGGCTTCGTCTAAAGAATCAACGACTTTCACTGCTAAGATAAAGTCGAGAAATTCCGTTTCCCAATCTTGTTCAGTCGCTGGAATGGCTTCTTCAAAAATTGCTAACGCACGTTCATCTGCCCGAAGTTCCACGTGAAACTCCTTCAAGGCTTTTTCAATTGTTGGTAAAAAGGCTTCAGCCACTTCTTGATGAATTAATAACGTTTCGGCGGCGTTACAGACAGAAGGACGTTGACATTTAGCATTGACAATAATTTCAGTTGCCATTGTTAACTGGGCGTCTTTGTCCACGTAAATATGACAATTGCCTGTGCCCGTTTCAATAACAGGAACAGTGGCCGTTGTCAAAACAGTTTTGATTAAGTTGGCGCCGCCACGTGGAATGAGGACGTCCAAGTAGTCATTTAAGCGCATAAGTTGTTGGGCTGTTTCTCTAGAAGTATCATCAACAAATTGAATGAGATGGGGAGAAACGGCTTCTTGTATTAGCGCTTCTTGTAAAATTGTCACCAATATCTGATTGGAGTGAAACGCTTCTTTTCCGCCTCGAAGAATAACAGCATTTCCCGATTTGAAACAAAGGCTAGCGGCATCTGTTGTCACGTTTGGCCGCGATTCATAAATAATTCCAATAACACCTAAAGGCACGCGTTGTTGCCCAATTAACAGCCCCGCTTCATTGCGCCACATTTTATCTACTTCCCCAATTGGATCGGGTAAAGTAGCGACTTGGCGCATGCCCTCGGCCATCGCTGTGATCCGTTCTTCTGTTAAACGTAAGCGGTCTTGCATTGTTTCAGAAATTCCGTGGGTAGCGGCTTGCTCTAAGTCTAATGCGTTTGCTTGTAAAATGCGGGGCGCATTGGCTTCAATGGCTGCGGCCATTTTGTTTAACAAAGTATTTTTTTGACGAGTATCCATCAAGCCTAGCGTATAAGAGGCTTCTTTAGCTTGTTGCCCTAGTTGCTTTAAATCAGTCACTTTCATGCCCTCCTTTAATAAATAACGTACCGATATCTTTTCCTTCTAAAATTTCAAAGATGATTTTTGGCTGCTTTCCGTTTGCTAAAATCATCGCCTGTTGATTAGCTAACACACGTTCAGCAGCTTTTAATTTACTAGACATCCCACCAGTGCCAAAGCGGCTCCCCTTACCACCGGCTAATTGGAACAAGTCTTTATTAATTTCATTGATTTCAGAAAATAACGTGGCTTCTTTGTTGACAGTAGGGTTATCTGAAAAGAAACCATCAATATCTGATAACATAACTAACAAGTCAGCTTGAACAATTTGGCAGACAATGGCTGACAATTGATCGTTATCCCCGAACTTGGTTAAGTGATCCAATTCTTCAATTGCGACAGTATCATTTTCATTGACGATAGGAATAATATTCATTTTTAAGAGTTGTTCAAAAGTATTGGTAACATTATTGCGACTTTCAGGATATTCAATAACATCACGAGTTAATAAAACTTGTGCCATTTGTTGGCTATAGGTTGAAAACCGCTGATTATAAATGTTCATTAATTCTGCTTGGCCGACTGCAGCGACTGCCTGTTGTTCTGGAATTGTCGTTGGGCGCACAGATAGATTTAATTTATTCAGTCCGACACCAATTGCGCCAGAAGAAACTAAAATAATTTCTTTGCCTTGGTTGCTTAAATCACTCAAAGTAAAGGCTAATTGATCAATTGCTTTTAAGTTAATATTGCCATTGGGATAAATCAGAGAACTGGTTCCGACTTTGATCACAATTCGTTTGGCCTGTTGGAGTTTGTTTCTCATAAGTGCCTCGTTTCTTTTTACAGTAAAATTTGACACTCATTATAACAAAATCAGCGGCTACTAGAAAGTGCTAAATAATGAATAGTAAAGAAAGTTTAATGAAAGTGTGAACTTTTTGAGGGAATCTTGGGACTTTTTGGGATTTGGTCTGTTTATTTTAAGAGAAGATGATAGACTAAAAGAAGGAAAATAAACAAAAATTCTCCTCTTTTTTGCGTAGTCTAGATTAACTGGGCTTTTAGAAATGAGAAACTTACTAAAAACAACCAGAGTATCAGAGATTATGGTAAAATAGGAGTAGTTTAGACAGTAGGGGAGAATGAATATGAAACAACGTGGTTTTGAGATTATTTCTAAGTATCAAGAAGAGGGCTTGAGTGTCCCACAACGAGCAACAAAAGGTGCCGCTGGGTATGATTTTCAAGCAGCCGAAACGGTCGTTGTACCAAGTCTTTGGAAGTTACAACAAGCTGGAGAAAATCCTAAACCAATTTTAGTTAAAACAGGAATTAAGGCGTATATGCCTGATTCTGAATATTTAGAATTGGTGAGTCGTTCTTCGAACCCGCTAAAACGGTTCCTACTTTTAGCGAATGGTGTCGGAGTCATTGACAGTGATTATTATAATAACGAGAATAACGAAGGACATATCATGTTCCAATTTTTAAACTTTGGATATGAAGATGTTGTCATTGAAAAAGGTGAACGAATTGGCCAAGGGATTTTTAAGCCGTTTTTATTAGCGGATGATGACCAAGTCGAGGCAGAAAGAACGGGCGGTTTTGGTTCGTCTGGACAAAAATAAAGCCCATTTTTTCAGTAGGCAACGTTATTCAAACCATTTAATAAATGTTAAAATAAACAACAGATAAGGAGATTCTACATGGCAAAAAAAGCAAAAGTTCAATTTGAATGTCAAAGCTGTGGGTATGTGTCTCCAAAATATCTCGGCCGCTGTCCTAATTGTGGACAATGGAATTCGATGGTGGAAGAGGTTATTCAAGATACTTCTGATCGTCGTGCTAGAGTAAGTTTGACTGGTAAAAAGACACAACCACAACGGCTATCTGAAGTCGTACCTAAAAAAGAGCCTCGTGTAAAAACTGAATTAGTGGAGCTGAATCGGGTTTTAGGTGGTGGCGTTGTCCCAGGTTCGTTAGTTTTAATCGGTGGCGATCCCGGAATTGGTAAGTCAACATTGCTCTTACAAGTATCGCAACAATTAGCAGCCACAGGTGGCACGGTTTTATATGTTTCTGGTGAAGAAAGTGCTGAGCAAATTAAATTACGAGCGGAGCGTCTAGGCACCGTCAACGAGACATTTTACTTATACGCAGAAACAGATATGCACGAAATATCACGAGCCATTGAAAAATTAGAACCAGATTATGTCATTATTGACTCGATTCAAACAATGACGCAGCCAGATGTTACCAGCGTTGCTGGTAGTGTCAGTCAAGTCCGAGAAACAACTGCCGAATTATTGAAACTGGCAAAAACGAATGGGATTGCCATTTTTATTGTCGGACACGTAACGAAGGAAGGGTCTATCGCAGGGCCACGGATGTTGGAACATATGGTAGACACGGTTCTTTATTTTGAAGGAGATAAGCATCACACCTTTAGAATTTTACGGGCTGTCAAAAATCGGTTTGGCTCAACGAATGAGATTGGTATTTTTGAAATGCAGACACATGGATTGGTTGAAGTTATGAATCCTTCTCAGGTCTTTTTAGAAGAACGTTTAGAAGGAGCCACTGGGTCTTCGATTGTGGTAGCAATGGAAGGTTCACGCCCCATTTTGGTGGAAATCCAAGCGTTAGTTACCCCAACGATGTTTGGCAATGCCAAGCGAACGACCACCGGGTTGGACTTTAATCGCGTTTCTTTAATCATGGCGGTTTTAGAAAAACGGGCAGGCCTTTTATTACAAAACCAGGATGCGTATCTAAAAGCGGCTGGTGGAGTCAAAATTAATGAACCAGCTATTGATTTAGCGTTAGCAATCAGTATTGCTTCTAGCTATAAAGAAAAAGGAACCTCATCTTCAGAATGTTTCATTGGTGAGATTGGTTTAACTGGTGAAATCCGCCGCGTGAATAGTATTGAACAACGAGTGCGTGAAGCGCAAAAACTAGGCTTTACAAAAGTCTATGTCCCTAAAAATAACCTTGGTGGCTGGGAAGCGCCTGAAGGGATTGAAATTATTGGCGTTTCAACAATTGGTGAAACGTTAAGAAAAGTTTTTAAATAATGAAAGTAGAAATAATCCGTTTAGGTTGTTGGTGGCGTATGATTTTTATACGCCCCACAACACTAGACGTCTTTATTAAATAAACGAGGAGGATGGCTATATGCAAAAACGAATCATCACGTTGCTGATGATCATTGCTGGTGCAAGTTTAGGAATTTCTCTTTTCCCCATGGCTTGGGAAATGGCTAAGCAAGGCAATAACAGTTGGTTAAACAATAACTTTACGAACGGATTAATCGGTGCAATTATTTTCTTTATTTTATCTTTAGGGTTAGCAAAGTATATTGTTTCCGCTGTCAAAAAAATCGAAGCAGCTTTAAATGAAATGAGTTTAACCTATTTATTATTTGGAAGTATTGGTGCCATCATTGGTTTAACAATTGGCGTCATTATCTCCATTCCAATGTACAACTTACAAATTCCTGTCGTGAATAGTTTACTACCAATTCTAGTTATGATTATTCTGGGTTACTTAGGTTTCCGAATGGGAACAACACGGATTGAGGAATGGAAAAAAGTTTTCACACCTCGCCAAAAGAAAGCAAATACGGAAGACGCCGAAGGACAAATGTTGGAACGTAAAGTGGAAGACAACTTCCATAAATACAAAATTTTAGACACCAGTGTCATCATTGATGGCAGAATCTACGATATCGCGAAAACAGGATTTTTAGAAGGTGTTTTGCTCATCCCTAACTTTGTTTTATATGAATTACAATACATTGCTGATTCTGGAGACAGTTTAAAACGGGTGAGAGGTCGTCGTGGCTTAGATATTTTAAATGCTTTACAAAAAGAAGAAGGTATCTCCGTTGAGATGTATGACGGAGATTTCGAGGATATCTCTGAAGTAGATAGTAAATTAATCAAATTAGCAAAATTATTAGATGGCGTGGTTGTGACCAATGACTACAACTTAAATAAAGTCTCTGAATTTCAAAATGTGCCTGTTTTAAACATTAATGCTTTAGCTAATGCTGTGAAACCAGTGGTGATTCCAGGTGAAACGATGAATGTGATGGTTGTAAAAGCTGGAACAGAGCGTCAACAAGGGGTCGCTTACTTAGATGATGGCACAATGGTTGTGGTTGAAGATGGCCAGCATTACATGAATGAGCAAATCGAAGTGGTCGTCACAAGTGCTTTACAAACCGCAGCTGGGCGTATGATTTTTGCCAAACCGGCGCATGCGGGTCGCGGGATTAATGATCGCAAGGATAACCATCCTAAAAACGATAAAAATTAAGCAAAGTGAGGACTTAGTATGATTCGAATCGGTCAAGGTTTTGATGTTCATCAATTAGTTCCGCAACGACCTTTAATTATTGGTGGGGTTACTCTTCCTTATGAAAAAGGTCTGTTAGGGCACTCAGATGCCGATGTTTTAACACATGCAATTATTGATGCAATCCTTGGTGCCGCTGGTCTGGGTGATATTGGGCAACTGTTTCCCGAAACCGATCCGCAGTTCAAAAATGCGAATTCTGTAAACTTATTAAAAAAAGTAAATGAAAAAGTTGGGCGGTCGGGCTTTACTATTGGCAATATTGATTGTACAATTTTAGCGGAAGAGCCAAAGATGAGCCCATACTTGGCAGAGATGAAAAAGAATCTAGCCGCGAGTTGCCACTTAGCGGTCACACAAGTGAACATTAAGGCAACGACCATGGAAACGATGGGCTTTGTTGGTAAAAAAGAAGGAATCGGCGCAATTGCCGTTGCTTTATTGGAAAAATAACTGAAAACGACGTTAAACCGTCTGTTTTTAAAAAATGGAAAGAGGAATGAACATGACGAAAGTTCGTGTGCGTTACGCACCAAGTCCAACTGGACACTTGCACATTGGGAATGCAAGAACAGCATTATTTAACTACTTATTTGCCCGCCATAATGACGGAGAATTTATCATTCGTATCGAGGATACCGACCAAAAACGGAACATCGAAGACGGCGAGAAAAGTCAGTTGGAAAACTTAGCATGGTTAGGGATGGAATGGGATGAATCACCTGCTCATCCGGGAGAATATGGTCCATATCGTCAATCAGAACGTAAAGAAATTTACCAACCATTGATTGATCAATTATTAAGTAGCAATCGTGCGTATAAGTGTTATTGTACGCCAGAAGAATTAGAAGCAGAACGTGAAGCACAACAAGCTCGTGGGGAAATGCCTCACTACGCAGGCACTTGTGCGAATTTAACACCTTCTGAACAAGCAGCCAAAGAAGCGGCTGGTCTAGAACCAGTGATTCGTTTCCGTGTGCCACGTAACACAGAATACAAATTTGATGACATCGTAAAAGGTGAAATTACTTTTGAGTCAGATAACATTGGTGGCGATTTTGTCATCCAAAAACGCGATGGGATGCCAACGTATAACTTTGCCGTTGCAGTAGATGATCACTTAATGAAAATTTCTCACGTTTTACGTGGCGATGATCACATTGCGAACACACCAAAACAATTAATGATTTACGAAGCGTTTGAATGGACACCACCTGTCTTTGGCCATATGACCTTAATCATTAATTCAGAAACTGGCAAAAAATTGAGCAAACGTGATGAAACAATTTTACAATTTATTGAACAATACCGTGAATTAGGTTACTTACCAGAAGCCATGTTCAACTTTATTGCTTTACTAGGATGGTCTCCTGTTGGCGAAGAAGAAATCTTCTCACAAGAAGACTTGATTAAATTGTTTGATGAACAACGCTTAAGCAAGTCACCAGCGGCCTTTGATGCGAAAAAATTAGAATGGATTAACAATCAATACATGAAACAAATGGACTTAAGTGAACTAACAGATATGTGTATTCCTTATTTAGTCGCTGACGGTCGTGTTGAAGAAAATCCATCTCCTGAAAAAATCGAATGGTTAAAACAATTAGTTAGCTTGTATCAACCACAAATGAGTTATGCAGCTGAAATTGTGGAACTATCAAACTTGTTCTTTAATGAACATCCAGTTTTAGATGATGCTGCGAAAGAATTCTTGCAAGGAGAAACAGTGCCAACTGTGTTACATGCGTTTAAAGAACAATTAGAAGCCTTGGACGTTTTCGATGTGCCAAGTATTAAAGCAGCGATTAAAGCCGTCCAAAAAGAAACCGGCGTTAAAGGAAAAAACTTGTTTATGCCAATTCGAATTGCTGTTTCTGGACAAATGCATGGTCCTGAATTAGGTGAAACTATCGAATTATTAGGCAAAGAAAAAGCATTAGATCATTTAAATAAAGTGTTATAAAAACACAAAGAATAGAAGAAGTAGACAATCAGATGGATTTCAGAGACGCTGTGGGTGGTGAGAACAGCGAGCATCTTTTGTCGAAATGCATCTATGAGTGGCTTCGGTGAAAAAAGTAACCGAAGACGTCGGCAGGCGTTAACTGTATCGAGGCAAGAGCTAGTTCTTGTGAAGAAAAGTGGAACCACGCATGGGCGTCTTTTAAGCAACGTTTTTTTGTTGCTTAAAAGACGTTTTTTATTTTTGTATAATAGAAAGGAGTTCACCCTATGAGTTGGTTGAAACGTAGCGTCGCAGCTGTTAAAAGAAACGATCCTGCAGCGCGGACCACACTAGAAGTTCTTTTAACGTATCCTGGCTTGCACGCCCTGTTTTGGCATCGCTTGTCTCATTTCTTATATAGGCATCAGTTGTTTTTGTTGGCGAAGATTCATGCACAATTTTGGCGTTTCATAACGGGCGTAGAAATTCATCCCGGAGCCACAATTGGTGCGGGAGTTTTTATCGATCACGGCATGGGCATTGTGATTGGGGAAACCGCGGAAATAGAAGAAGATGTTGTTTTGTTTCACGGAGTGACGTTAGGTGGGACCGGTCGTGATACGGGTAAACGCCATCCAACAGTGAAAAAAGGAGCGATGATTTCGGCACGAGCTCAAATTTTAGGGCCAGTTGTGATTGGTGAACGTTCAAAAATTGGTACGGGTGCTGTTGTTATTTCAGACATCCCAGCAGATGCCACAGCTGTGGGTGTTCCTGCGAAAGTCGTTCGTCTAAATGGTAGAAAGGTGGAAAAAGGGCATGATTAAAATTTATAATACATTGACCAGAGAAAAAGAAGTATTTACGCCAATTGAGGCGCATAAAGTTCGGATGTATGTCTGCGGACCAACCGTGTATAACTATATCCATATCGGTAATGCGCGCAGTGCGATCGCCTTTGATACGATTCGTCGTTATTTTGAATATCGTGGGTATGAAGTGAATTATGTCTCGAACTTTACAGATGTCGATGATAAAATTATCAAGGCAGCCAAAGAATTGAAAATTACTGCGCCGGAAGTGGCGGAGCGTTTTATCAAAGCCTTTGAAGAAGACACGCAAGCATTGAATGTCCAGCCAGCAACGTTACATCCTCGGGTGATGGACCACATGCCTGATATCTTAGCTTTTATCGACGTTTTAATTGAAAAAGGTTTTGCTTATGAGGTCGCAGGTGATGTGTATTATCGCACCCGTAAATTCCCTAATTATGGTAAATTAAGCCATCAATCGATTGATGAATTAGAAGTGGGGGCAAGTCAACGAACTGGCGTTGAACAACAATTAAAAGAAGACCCATTGGATTTTGCTCTTTGGAAAAGTGCCAAAGAAGATGAAATTTCTTGGGATTCTCCTTGGGGTAAAGGACGTCCCGGCTGGCATATTGAATGCTCTGTCATGGCGACAAAACACTTGGGAGAGACGATTGATATTCATGGCGGTGGACAAGATTTAGAATTTCCACATCATGAGAATGAAATTGCACAGAGCGAAGCCAAAACAGGCCATACCTTTGCCAATTACTGGATGCATAACGGCTATGTCACAATTGGTGAAGACGATGAAAAAATGAGTAAATCCCTAGGTAACTTCATTACTGTTCATGAAATGATTCAAAAAGTGGATCCGCAAATTTTACGTTTCTTTATGTCCACCACCCAGTACCGTCGCCCGATTCGTTATAGCGAAAGCACTCTAAAAGAGGCAGCAGCCAATTATCAAAAATTGAAAAATGCGTTTGAAAATTTACGTTTTAGACAAGCAGATGCGGTCGCAAGTTTGCCAGAGGATGAACACTATTTAGCGCAATTAAACGAATTAGAGCAACGTTTTATTACGGAAATGGATGATGATTTCAATGCAGCTAACGGGATTACGGTCGTTTATGAATTAGCGAAGATGATGAATCAGTACAGTGAACAAGCGACAGTTTCGGAACCAGTTCTAGTGGCGATGGATAAGCTTTTCAGTGGCTGGTTAGCTATTTTTGGTTTATTCTTTAAAAACGAAGAATTAGTGGATGCACAAGTAGATGCGTTAATTGAAGAACGGAACCAAGCACGGAAAGACCGTGATTTTGCCCGAAGTGATGAAATCCGCGATTTATTAAAAGAACAAGGCATTGTTTTAGAAGATACTCCGCAAGGAACGAGATGGAGAAGAAGTGAATGAGAGATTACAAACAATTAAACGGTTTAGCTTTGGCCTATGTTGGCGATGCGATTTATGAAATTTACATTCGTGATTATTTAGTTTCCTTGGGACAAACGAAACCGAATGTTTTGCATCGCATGGCGACACACTACGTGTCAGCAAAAGCCCAAGCAAGCTTAATGCAAGCGATGTTAGCGGGAGAAATGCTAACGGAGGAAGAAGAAGTGATGTACAAACGCGGTCGGAATGCTAAAAGTCACACCTTTGCCAAAAATGCTGATGTGACGACCTATCGGGTAGCGACCGGTTTCGAATCCTTGATGGGTTATTTACATTTGACACAACAAAAAGAACGTTTAGAAGAATTAATTAACTGGTGTATCAAGAAAGTAGGTGAAACCAATGAAAAATGAAAAATCTCGTCCTTTTAAAAAAGGTAAGAAACGTCCAGAGCGTTCAGATAAGCGTTCAAAAGAACGGAACCCACGACCAGCGACAGCAGGTGCTGATGGAACCTCAGAAGAGCTAGCAGATAACTTTGTCTTTGGTTTCCATGCCACTGTTGAGGCGTTGCAGCAAGGACGCGGGAATAAATTGTTTTTACAAGAAGATGCTCGTGGCGAGAAAATTGAGCAATTAAAACAAGCAGCGAAAGAACAGGCGGTTCCAGTCAAATGGGTGCCTAAAGCAAAATTAGATACGATGAGTGATCACGGTGTGCATCAAGGCATGGTTTTAGCAATCACAGCGTATCAATATTTAACTTTAGAAGAATTATTGGAACAAACAAAAGAAAAGACAGCAACACCATTTTTCCTAATTTTAGACAGTCTAGAGGACCCACATAACTTTGGCTCAATTTTGCGAACAGCTGATGCGACAGGCGTGGACGGTATTATCATTCCGAAACATCGTGCAGTGGGAATTACACCAACCGTAACCAAAGCGTCAACAGGGGCCGTGGAACATATTCCAGTGGCTCGTGTAACGAATCTAGCGCAAAGTATTGCAACGCTAAAAGAGAATCAATTTTGGATTTTTGGTACAGATATGTCTGGAACGGATTATCGTCGCTGGAATACACAAGGCGCAATTGCCTTAATCATCGGAAATGAAGGTCGTGGCATGAGTCAAGGTCTTCATAAAGAAGTGGATGAATTATTAACGATTCCAATGACTGGACACGTTCAAAGCTTAAACGCTGGTGTGGCTGCAGGCTTGCTAATGTATGAAGTCTATCGTGGCCGCAACCCATTATAGAAGAAGGCGATTGTATGAAAAAACAATTGTTAATCGTTGATGGCTATAATATGATTGGTGCTTGGCCAGAATTGGTCCAGTTGAAAAAGCAAGAGCGTTTAGAGGATGCGCGTGAACTGCTTCTTAGTCGTCTGTCCAATTATGCCAAATATGAAGGGGTGGAAATCATTGTGGTCTTTGATGCCCAACTAGTCCCAGGCATTCAGCAAACGTACAAAAAGTACCTTTTGACCGTGGTTTTCACCAAAGAAGATGAAACAGCAGATAGTTATATTGAACGTCTAGCTGGTGAAAAAAATGATCGTTTAACGCAAGTAACAGTCGCAACGAGTGATTTGGCTGAACAATGGGTGGTCTTTTCACAAGGTGCATTGCGGACTTCGGCCAATGAACTTTACAAAGCTGTCCAGAAAACAGAAAAGACGATTGCCATTCATGCAACAGATATCCATTTCCAGCAATTTCGTCGAAATTCTCCATGGAACGTGGAGCAGTTATCAAAACTTTCTGAGAAGCTAGAAGAATTGTCTCAAAAAAAAGATTAAACAAATGTTCGCTTAAGTCATAAATTTCTAACATGCTATGCTCTCCTAAATCATTCGATACGTTTATCGAAAAGGAGGGCTTTTTATGTTAGAACAGATTCAACAAGCATTAGCAGGAGACCAAGAACAATTTCAAGCCTTATATGGGCAATATCAGCCAGTGATTTATAAGTGCATGAAAAAATACTATTTAAAAGATTATGATACTGAGGACTGGCTTCAAGAAGGGCGAATTGTCTTCTTTCGGACGTTAGAACGATTTGATTCAGAAAAACAAGCATCATTAGGAAAGTTTTTTAAACGAAATTTTGAAAATCACGTACATAGCTTAATTCGCCATCAATGCGCCTATAAGCGGCGAACAGATACCTTGTCTATTTCTCTGGAACAACGATTAGAAAGCGCTGGTGAAGAGTTAGTGGACTATTTAGGGACAACGGCCACCGACCCATTAGGTCAATTAATGATTCAAGAAAAATTGGCAGCTTTTCCGACACGTCTTTCCTCGTTGGAACAACAAATTTTAAACGCATACTTAAAAGGCTACACGTTAGAAGAAATCGCTAAAGTACGTGGGGGAACTTTTTCAGCTGTCCGAAGTGCCTATGATCGTGCCAAAGCAAAAATGAAATATACATTAGAAAATGAATAAAAATTCGACAAAACAGCCGGTTTGTCGAGCAAAAGTAGTTGCAAACAGACTTCTAGTATGATAAACTTGAAATTTTTTAAAAAAAGTGATATAATGTTTCTCGAGGTGAATGCAATGCCAACAACGTTATCGTCAATTAAGAAAGATTTGGAAGGCCGTATCGGCAGTGAAATTATGTTAGTTGCTCAGACTGGAAGAAAGCGCCAAACAGAACGTAAAGGAATCTTAACGGAGACTTATCCATCTGTTTTTGTTGTTGACTTGGATCCAGACGAGAACTCATTTGAACGTGTATCTTATAGCTATTCAGATGTTTTAACACGCACCGTTGAAATCGAATTCATCGGTCAAGCCGTATAATTTAGAAAGTCCGCTTAGGAGTGAAGGAAGAGCCCTTCGTTCCTAAGCTCTTTTTAATTTCAGCCATCTGTCGTCAGAGAAAGAGCAATCTTCGGTGTACTTCTTCATGGACATATGATAGAATCTAAAAGATTAAAATGTTGGTAGACAAAAGATTAAGGAAGGTGAATCAGGGAACCGATGGAAATAATCGAACGAGCTCCTGCGAAAATTAATCTTGGGTTAGATGTTCTGCATAAACGTGTGGATGGCTATCATGAAGTTGAATCTATTTTTGCAAGTGTAGATTTAGCCGATCATTTAACTTTTGAAAATCTAGAAGAAGACATCATTCGTATTGAAACGGACAGCTCTTTTTTACCCGTGGATCGACGGAATCATGTCTATCAAGCAGTTGACTTATTAAAGCGTACCTATAATATTCATAAAGGAATTAAAATATATATTGAAAAACGTATCCCCGTGGCAGCTGGTTTAGCAGGGGGGAGCAGTGACTGTGCCGCAGCATTACGAGGCTTGAACAAACTGTGGAATCTGGGGTTGACGATGGACGAACTCTGTGAAATTGGTAGCCAAATTGGTATGGATGTTCCTTATTGTTTAAGGGGCGGAACAGCCTTTGCAAACGGACGTGGGGAGAAAATTGAAGCATTACCGACCATGCCTCAATGTTGGATTGTGTTAGTTAAACCAAGAATTAGTGTATCTACTAGTACCGTTTTTAATGATTTAGCGGTAGATGAATTGCACCATCCAGATATTGCTGGACTAAGAATAGCTATTGAAAATGGTGATTATACTGGGATGACCCAGACGGTCGGCAATGCGTTGGAAAGTGTCACGATTGCCAGACATCCAATCGTGCAACAAATCAAGGATCGCATGCTGAAGTACGGCGCTGATGCAGCGTTGATGAGCGGCAGTGGACCGACAGTCTTTGCTTTATGTGAAAAGAAAACACGAGCACAACGGATTTATAATGGACTCAAAGGCTTTTGCGAAGAAGTTTATTTGGTTCGGACATTGAAATAAATAAAAAACAACAGAGCGTGGGACAAAAATCCAAAGTGATTTTTGTCCCACGCTCTGTTGTTTTTTTAAATTTATTCCTTGACGTCCCGTGATCCATTTGGTACATTATTCCTGGCAAATCGTAAATATTACGGTTTATAATAGGTAAATCGAAAAGAGGACAGAACATGACGAAAATCTACCGCCGTTTGATAATCGGCGTTACTTTAGCAATCAGCGCTTTTCTTTTAGCTAGTTGTGGGCAAACCACACAATCGCCAAAAGAGAAGAAAGAGCTCACGGTAATGACTACTTTTTATCCGATGTACGACTTCGCAAAACAAGTCGTTGGTGATGAGGGAGAGGTTGAGCTGTTGATTCCAGCTGGAACGGAACCACACGATTATGAACCAAGCGCAAAAGACTTAGCGAAAATTACTGATGCGGATGTCTTTGTTTATAATAGTAAAGAGCTAGAAACTTGGGTTCCGAATGTTATTGAAAACTTGGACACGAAAAAAGTTTCAATCGTGGAAGCCAGTCAATCCATTCAATTGATGCAAGGAACAGAAGAGGAAGAATCTGGCGAAGAAGGTCATGAAGGCCATAACCATTCTCACGAACTGGATCCGCATGTCTGGTTAGATCCCGTGTTAGCGCAAAAAGAAGTGATAGCGATTCGGGATGCGCTTATCAAAAAATATCCTGAGAAAAAAGCCGTATTTGAAAAAAATACCGCTGCTTATTTGGAAAAATTGACTGCGCTAGATAAGGAATACCAAGCTGCATTTGCAGGCGCTAAAAATCGGACCTTTGTGACGCAACATGCTGCATTTGGCTATTTGGCAAAACAATATGACTTGACCCAAGAACCGATTGCTGGGATTTCTCCAGACCAAGAACCTTCGCCAAGTCGTTTAGCCGAATTAAAAAAATATATTAAAACAAACAATGTTTCTGTGATCTATTTTGAAGCATCGGCTTCTACAAAAGTAGCCAAAACATTGGCAGATGAGACAGGCGTCGAATTAGCCGTATTGAATCCTTTAGAGAGTTTAACTCAAAAAGAACAAGAAGCAGGCGAGAACTATGTGTCTGTCATGAAAGAAAACCTCGCCGCTTTACAAAAAAGCATTCATTAATCTGGCAACAGAAAGGAGCCAACTTATGCATTATATTGAAGTCGAAAATTTAACCTTCTATTATGATGATGAACCTGTTTTAGAAGATGTTTCTTATTATGTTGATCCAGGGGAATTCGTTATTTTAACAGGAGAAAATGGCGCTGCCAAGTCAACGCTGATCAAAAGTACTTTAGGGTTATTAAAACCAACAAGTGGCAAAATTACGGTCGCTAAAAAAAATAGTGCTGGTGAAAAAATCAGCATTGGCTACATTCCACAACAAGTCGCTTCTTTCAATGCGGGCTTTCCTAGCACCGTCATTGAATTAGTACGTTCAGGTCGGTTTCCCAGAAATCGTTGGTTCAAACCGTTGACGAAAAAAGATCATCTTCATGTGGAAAAAGCTTTGAAATCAGTGGACATGTGGGAAATGCGCCACAAACGAATTGGCGAGCTTTCTGGCGGGCAAAAGCAACGAATTAGTTTAGCACGAGTGTTTGCGACTGATCCAGATTTGTTTATTTTAGATGAGCCAACAACAGGTATGGATGAACAATCGCGAAACGAATTTTATCAATTGTTGCAACACAGTGCGCATGAACATGGAAAAGCTATTTTGATGATTACGCATGATCATGAAGATATCAAAACCTATGTAGATCGTCAAATTCGTCTTGTCCGCAAAGAAGATTCGAAATGGCGTTGCTTCCATATGAGTGAAGAATCGTATACGTAAATTTTCCAATAAAACGTTATCTGGCTCGATAATAACGAAAGCCTAGGAACAGCTTAAAGAAATGTTGGAAAAATTTAAAAAATAAGCAGGAATTAAAAAATTAATTCGCTTAAACGTCGCTACAATGGTAGTGTTCATTTTAGCGGTAAGGAGTGAATCGTATGGCAGAAATGCTTTCTTATGCATTTATGCAAAAGGCCTTTTTAGCAGCACTGTTTATCTCAGTGATTGCCCCAATGCTCGGCGTCTTTCTAGTTATTCGCCGACAATCTTTAATGGCAGATACCCTTTCACATGTGTCATTAGCCGGTGTGGCACTAGGCTTCTTTTTTAATTGGAATCCTAATTTAATGACCTTAATTGTCGTGATTGTGGCTGCAATCATTCTAGAATATTTACGAATGATTTATAGCACCTATTCAGAAATTTCGATTGCTATTTTAATGTCAGGCGGTTTGGCTTTGGCGTTAGTTTTAATGAATTTAACAGGAGGCAATTCAGCTGCTAGTATTCAATCGTATTTATTTGGTTCCATCGTCACGATTACGTGGGATCAAGTGGTTATGTTGGCAATTTTATTCGTAGTTTTAGTTCTATTGTTTATGTTATTTAAACGCCCAATGTATGTTTTAACATTTGATGAAGATACTGCTCATGTTGATGGGCTACCTATTCATTGGATGTCGATGCTTTTTAATGTAATTACTGGTGTGGCGATTGCTGTGATGATTCCGATCGCGGGAGCCTTGTTAATTTCAGCAATTATGGTCTTACCAGCTGCGATAGGTATGCGAATTGGTAAAGGCTTCAACACGGTAATCATCATCAGTGTGTTTATGGGCTTGATTGGCATGCTAACAGGGTTGACTAGCTCGTATTATTTGGAAACACCACCGAGTGCAAGCATTACCCTAATTTTTATTGGTTTATTCTTATTAGTCAATATTTATCGCCGAGTGGTTGTTATGGTCCAACGAAAACAAAAAATGCAAAGAAACTAAGGAGAAAAACGAAAGTTTTTCTCCTTTATTTCTTTTTTTTAAAAGAAATGGCGAACTATTTTCAGTTATTTGAAAAAAATCCTCGAATTTTTCGGTTAAACCCCTTATAATAAGGAACGATAGAATGAAAAGGAGTGACGAATTTGAAAATTCGGAGAAGTGAACGATTAATCGATATGACCCAATATCTTTTAGATCATCCCCATACATTGGTTTCTTTGACATATTTTGCTGACCGATACCAATCTGCCAAGTCTTCCATTAGTGAAGATTTAGCAATTGTTAAAAAAACATTTAAAGAACGTGGAACAGGTATTTTAGAAACGATTCCAGGCGCTGCAGGCGGTGTCCGCTTTATCCCTGAAATTCCTTATGAGGAAGCGGAGCAGTTGATTATGGATTTGTGTGATCGTTTGTCAGAACAAGATCGCTTATTACCTGGGGGTTATGTTTATCTTTCAGATTTACTTGGGGAACCGAATTTATTAAGACAAGTGGGCCGGATTATTGCTTCTAAATATTTAGGCAAACAAATTGATGCGGTAATGACCGTTGCGACCAAAGGAGTGCCAATTGCGCAAGCTGTGTCTTATTACTTAAATGTTCCGTTTGTGATTGTTCGTCGCGATTCTAAGATTACTGAAGGTTCAACGGTGAGCGTGAACTATGTATCAGGGTCTTCAGAACGTATCGAAAAAATGGAACTTTCAAAACGCAGCTTAAAACGCGGCTCAAAAGTTTTAGTCGTGGATGACTTCATGAAAGGCGGCGGCACCGTCAATGGTATGAAGAGTATGATTGAAGAATTTGAAGCAGAACTTGTGGGCATTACTGTTTTTGCTGAGTCAAAATTCAATGGCCGTCGTGCAATCGATGACTACACTTCGCTATTATATGTGGAAGATGTGGATACACAAACAAAAACGATTAGCGTAGTCCCAGGAAACTATTTCACAGAGAAATAATTTGAAAAAGAACCTGAAAATGGTCCATTCCATTTTCAGGTTCTTTTTTTCTGTTTTATTCCTTTAAAAAAAGATGAGAAAATAAATTGGTCTACCTTTTAAATGCCTTATTTTGTTGAAAAAGACAAAAGAGTAAGATAAACTAGAAAAGGTATAATGAGGACGATTTAGAAGAAAATCAAACAATTTAGTTAATTTGAGGTGGCAAACGTGGAAAATAGATACGCAATTATTTTAGCAGCTGGTAAAGGAACACGCATGAAATCTAAACTTTATAAAGTATTGCATCCAGTTGCTGGTAAACCAATGGTCGAACATATTTTAGATCAGGTAGAACAAACAGAACCAACAGAAATCGTGACAATCGTTGGACATGGGGCGGAAATGATTAAAAGCCATTTAGGCGAACGTAGTCAATATGCCTTACAAGCTGAACAATTGGGAACTGGGCATGCAGTCATGCAAGCACAAGAGTTATTAGGTGGTAAACAAGGAACAACATTAGTTATTACAGGGGATACGCCGTTATTAACTGCGGAAACCTTGAAAAATTTATTCGATTACCATCAAGGTAAGAATGCAAGTGCGACTATTTTAACAGCGCATGCGGAAGACCCAACAGGCTATGGTCGAATTATTCGTGACCATGTGGGCATTGTAGAACGAATCGTGGAACAAAAAGATGCCAGTGAAGAAGAAGCACGTGTTCAAGAAATTAATACAGGAACCTTCTGTTTTGATAATGAATCATTGTTTGAAGCGTTAGCGAAAACAGATACAAACAATACACAAGGGGAATACTATTTAACAGATATCATTGAAATTTTGAAAAAAGAAGGCAAAGCTGTCGCTGCTTACCAAATGGCAGACTTTGACGAAGCAATGGGTGTAAATGATCGCGTCGCTTTATCCACTGCTAATAAAATTATGCATCGTCGTTTAAATGAAATGCATATGCGAAATGGTGTTACATTTATTGATCCAGATACAACGTATATTGATGAAGGTGTGGTAATTGGTTCAGACACAGTCATTGAAGCGGGAGTCACTATCAAAGGAAAAACAGTGATTGGCGAAGATTGCTTGATTGGCGCACATTCAGAAATCGTTGATAGTCACATCGGCAATCAAGTGGTTGTTAAACAGTCTGTGATTGAAGAAAGTGTGGTTCGCGAGGGGGCCGATGTGGGTCCGTATGCACATTTACGTCCTAAAGCAGATGTGGGGGCAAACGTACACATTGGTAACTTCGTGGAA
The DNA here is from genome assembly GCF_001811595.1 of Enterococcus sp. HMSC078F03. NCBI lineage: Bacteria > Bacillati > Bacillota > Bacilli > Lactobacillales > Enterococcaceae > Enterococcus > Enterococcus sp. HMSC078F03. The sequence goes on from NZ_KV805568.1 coordinate 61,793, forward strand.
GTAAAAAATGCAACAATCGATGAAGGAACAAAAGTGGGCCATTTAACATACGTTGGTGATGCAACATTAGGCAAAGATATTAATGTCGGTTGCGGCGTTGTTTTTGTTAATTATGATGGCAAAAATAAACACCAAACAGTCGTGGGTGATCACGCGTTTATTGGCTCTGCAACGAACATTGTTGCGCCAGTCACGATTGGTGATCATGCGGTGACTGCTGCTGGTTCAACTATCACAGAAGATGTCCCTTCAGAAGATTTGGCGATTGCCCGGGCACGTCAAGTGAATAAAGAAGGCTATGCTAAAAAGTTACCTTACATGAAGGATTAACCTCAAATAAAAAAGAACGCTCTTTTGCTTAAGCAAAAGAGCGTTCTTTTTCCTCCTTAAAGACTAGACCAATTGCTGCTAATATTTGTTTAGAGGCATTCAAGGACTAGACCAATGCTGTTTATTCGGTATTTTTAGTTATTTTTTTCAAAAAAATAGTTTTTGTTCTGCTTTTCCAATATAAAAAGACTTTCTTTTTTATAAAGTTCGTGTTTTGGTCAAAATTACTATTTTTTTCACAAACAAATCCGCTGTATTGTCCAAAAATAAAAACAATTTACAGGAAAAACATCTTATTTTAACGGAATTTACTGTTTTTTATTTAACGGATATATTATGATAGGAAAAGAAGAGCAGCGTGATGGGGGAAGGCTCTTTTTGTTGTTTGTTACTTTGACAATTGTTTGTTGCAAATGGGTTGAAACACAAGGAGGAAATTTGTGAAAAAGTTGAGCTTTAAAAAAGTGAAGTGGGGCATGCATTTTTTAATGGCTGTTGCATTGATAGCGCCAAGCGTTACTAGTAGGACAGTTCCTAAAAGTGGCTAATTTTTTGTTAAAAAATTAATTGTTATTTTGCCATGAGGGTCTACAATTAAGTTTTTAAGTACTGATCTCCAAACAAACCTTTTTTCTTCTTCATCGAAATCACGATAAGTACTTTCTATATTTTTTTTAAACCAATTTGATTTAAATACTATAGTTTCCTTAGGCTTGACTTGAACAATCATCTGTTCAAGCTCTTTTCTATCTTTCTTATATTCGTCTAAACTTATAACCTCATTAAGATACGCTTTTTTTAACCGTTCTATTTTCTTTAGTACTTTTGAATTATTGTTTTTTTCAGGAGCAGAAACTGCTATCTTCTTCTGTTTAGCTTCAAAGTTTTCCGCGTCTGCTTTAATGTTGTTTAATAAATACTCTTCAAGTATCTCTTCGGGTATATTTATCTTATTTGGGCATTTATTTCTTTTATAAGTGTTTCCGTTACAACGGTATACTTTTTTTGTATAATACATCACTGTGCCATCTTTTTTAATATATTTTCTTTTTCGATAACGTCCAGTCATTTTTTTACCGCAACAACTACATACTACCAGTCCTGAAAAGATATAAGTACGTTTTGCTATAGATGAAATATTTTTATCTAATAGATTTTGAACCTTCTCAAAGGTTTCCTTATCCACTATGGGAGGACAATAATTTTTGTTACCAGAAACTTCACCTATATATTTTCTATTCCTTAACATGTGCTTGATTGTTCGAGAACTTCTTGTAATATCATATTCATTGAATAGATATTCAACAGTTAGGCGTATACTGTTGTGAATAGAATAATGTTTAAAAATATCTTTTGCGATAGGTGCATTTTCGTTAGGTATTAACTTCTTATCACAGATTTTATAACCAAAAGGAACGCTACCAGTTACCACTTCTCCCTTTCTAATTTTGTTTTCAAATACTGCTTTGATACGTTCAGACGCCATTTGTGCTTCTAATTCAGCAAAACTCATTGACTGATTAACAAAGGAACGTCCATAAGCAGTATCAGTATTGAAAAATGGTTGTGAAACGGCAAGCCATGTTACGCCAGAATTATCTAATATTTCTTGAATATTTAAGTAATGACGTAAATTTCTAAACCATCGATCTAATTTGGTAAACAAAATAATATCTATTCTGTTCTTTTTTATATCTTCTAATAAGCGTTGAAATTCATCGCGGTACAATTTTTGTCCTGAAATGCCGTCATCAATATACGTGTCAATGATTGTCAAATTGTCTTGAGTACTTACATAATCTTTTAAAGTAGCTATTTGTGCGTCTAAACTATCCCCGTGTTTTGCTTGTTGATCAGTAGAAACCCTAATGTATAACGCTGCTCTCTTTAGCATAAACGAATCCCCCTATCTTATTTAAAAACTACTCTTGGTCTTTCTCAACATTAAGCTTGTTTAATTGTAAAAATAACTGAGCATAATCAGATTTAAGCTCTTGGTATTCTTTTTCAGTAAATCTGTGACTAGGTCCTGTACGTAAATTTAAGTTAATATATTCAATATTCAACTCTTCGCAAAGTCTTTTTTCTACTTCATATTTATTCATAATATCCCTCCTTAGAGAATGTATGTTCTTTTTTTGTAAGAAGAAAAGTCCGAGGGTTAAAATTTATATTTATTTCTTAGCTAACCACGAACTATTCTTCTATAAATTATTTTTTTAAACAGATTGGTCTTTAATAGAATACTTTTAAGTCTAATACAAAAGTTCTATAATATAACTTTTCCAATAATTCTAATTTTTTCATTTTCTAAAATTCTATCTTCATATTTGGTATTGATTGATCTCAAAATAATTTGCTTATTTGAGTAGTCTTTAATTACTTTCTTACATGTAACACCATCATTATCAATTTCTACGATTGCAATTTCACCATTTTCAACATCACATTGTTTTTTATAAAAAACAATGCTTCCATCTTTAATTAGCGGTTCCATTGAATCTCCCTGAATATTAATAGCACAATCTGCTCCTTCCGGCACGTGTGCGAAAGAGTGCTGTTCAACGTCTATATCTCCATATTCTAGAACTGCAGGGTTTGCTGCGGTCTTTCCTACCAATGGAACAACTTTTCTATTGCGTGATTCCGTTTCAAGAATTTGCTTATCTAATTCTTTCTCGGCAAATATTAATACATTTTTTTGTCTTTTAGTTTCTAACTTAGCTGAGGTTTCGTTTATTTTCGTTAAAATTTGAGAAAGTGGTTCTTCTTCAAATCCTAATAGGTATTCTGGGCTTGTTTCTAAAGCATTGGCAAAGTCAGATATCTTATTAACAGGAAATTGTCTTGTTCTATTTTCATAACGTGACATTGCGGACTTAGCTATTCCAACTTTTTCTGCTAATTCAGTGGATGTCATTTTTTTCTGTTTACGCAAGTTTGTAATTAATGTCATAATTTCATCATTCGTTCTCAAATTATTCACCTCCTAAAGAAATAATACTAATAAAGTTCCCAATAGTCAACAAAAAATGTTCTTATTCGGCACAAATAGTTGACATTCGGGAATCACCGATATATCATTAAAGCACATTCATGAATGAATAAATGTTAGGAGGATTATAAAAATGGAATTTGACTTCAACCGTTTAAAAGCTGAGAGAATCGCAAAAGGGTATTCTCAAGAAGAATTAGCAAAGAAATTACAATGGACACGAAGTGTATATACAAAACGTGAAAATGGTACAGTTTCATTGGGAGTTGACGAACTAGCAAAAATAGCAACAGCATTAGAAATGCCAGAATCTAGAATATCTATTTTTTTTACTCGTTAAGTTCCCGAATGTCAACAACAGAGGAGGGAAGTGTGATATGAATCAAAAGTCGTCAGAAAAAGTAGATATCGATTTATTGGCACAAGCTTTTGCTGATGTTTTAACGCGACGTACTGGTATACAACATGTTTGTAAAATAAAAAGTAAAAGTGAATCTAAGAAAAGTGAAGGTAACAGTTATCAGAAAGAAGCTAACTAAAAATGAAGGGAGAAACAGAATATGCAATTAGTAATAATGAAAAATAAACAAGTGGTAACAAGTAGTTTACAAGTTGCTGAAACATTTAGAAAACAGCATAAACATGTTTTAGAAGCCATTGATGAATTAAAGCAAGGGCTAGCCGAAAATTCGGCAGACTTATTTTATGAAGATATATATGTTCATCCGCAAAACAAACAATCTTATCGCCAAGTTATCATGAATCGCGACGGCTTCACTTTATTAGCAATGGGGTTCACTGGTCAAAAGGCATTGCAGTTCAAACTGAAATATATTGAGGCTTTTAATCAAATGGAAAAAGAAATTCAACAGCCCAAACTACCAACTTCCAAAAGAGAACTAGCAATGCTTGCTTTATCAGCAAATGAAGAAACAAATGAGCGTGTAGATAATATTGATAAACGATTAGTAGATATCGAAGAAAATAAACTGATTAGCACTGAAGATAAAGGGACGATCGATAGCAGAGTTAGAAAGAAAGTGTACTACTTATGCAAAGAACAACGCTTAAGTCAAGAAGCAAAATCAATGCTCTTTCAAGATTTGGGATCTAGCATAAAACGACTGTTTAATGTTCCTAATAGAGGTCGCATTAAGGATAAGGATTTCCAACGTGTTCTTGAATTTATTGATAACTGGCAGCCGTCATCTGTTACTAAAGAACAGATTAAACAGCTTGAATTAGAAATGTTCTAGGAGGTAAATAATATGAGAAAAATTTATAACTTAAGAAGAATTGCAGTACTGCTTATTGTTTTCGGATTGGGTCTGCTAGTGGGTGGAAACTTTAATCCAATCATCCAAAATGTGTATATTGGATTGTTCATTATTTGGACATTATTTTATGACTTAGCTCTTGAAGATAGAGAGGTAAATAAATGACAAGGAAAGAAAAACTACAACAAACGAAAAAACTTGCTGATTTATGGTACCAGCAACAAAAAAATCAAATATACATTATGCAACAAAAAGAGAGAAGGGAATTTAGATGTTTAAAGCAGTAGGAAAAGATAGTTTGAAAATTTACGTGGTTGAGGATACGAAAGCCCTGGTATTTCAAAAGCTTAAAGAAAAATATCCAGACACTGCGATAAATAAGGCAGTATTTCCAGAAGCGTTATTTATCCAAGAAACAAAAAAGTGACTTCCGCCGGCAAGCAAAAAGTCACAAACAAAATTAATTGATAGGAGAATTATAGCATGAGAGTGGAAGTGGATTCAATGCAAAGAATTGTCTTAATTGATAATCATTCACCTTATGGATCACTGATTTTTGAAAAGGATGCTATTAATAATCATGTTGCTGTTTACCAAGATAGCGAAGATGAAGAAGTTAGAACAGTATTCGAGAGTTTAGATGAAAGTGCTTATTTTAATCAAGTTGAATTAATCGAAGGACTTCAAAAAGTTATTTCATTACTGAAAGAAGGGGAATAAATGAACGAGAACAGCGAAAATTTAAAAGAATTGTTTGATGGGATGTATAAGCTAAAAAGCAAATTAATTCAACCAAGATTTGACGCAGAAGTTGCCTATACAACGAAAAAAGGTCCAATGAATTTCCAATATGCAACTCTAAAAGCGATTGAAGAAGCAATTAGAAAAGCTGCACAAGAATCCGAAAGCGGAATTGATTTTCAACAAAATGTCGTCAATGAGAATAATGCGTTAAAAGTCACAACAATTATTACTCATGTTAGCGGTCAATATATCATTCATGGACCTTTTGAATTTCCAAACAGTGGCACTAATCCGCAAGGGCTAGGAAGCTTAACAACTTATGCAAGACGTTACTCTTTGTCTGCTGCTTTTGGAATTGCTGCAGATAAAGACGATGATGGCCAAACAGCAGCTGAAAAGAACAGCGATACTTCAAAAGTTGATTTGATTAGCGGTAAACAGTTAGCTACGTTAAACGATCATATCCGACAACTTTCTGAGTTATCGAATTCTGAACTTGACTATGTGCGGAATGAGCTAAGTAAAGAATTGAATGTAGATGTCAATGAAAATATGCCAGCTAGCATGTTCAAGAAAGCTATGGAAGTTCTGAAGCAATGGATACAACAATTCCAACCACAACCAGAAGAAAACATTACATGGGGGCAAAACTAATGACAAACGAATTAACAACAGAATTGCAGTTTAGTGTTGATTTTAAAGCCAGTGAAATTACCATTCAAAACGAAGTGCAGCTAGCTTCGATTGTCGACAGTGCTGTTGAACATTATTCAACAATGATTTTTACAGATGAGAATATTCCCGACGCAAAAAAAGCTAGAGCAGATTTGAAAAAAGTATCTGATTTACTAGAAAACCAACGAAAAAATATAAAAAAAGAATACAGTGAACCTTTAAAAAAATTCGAGGACAAAATAAAAAAATATACTGGAAAAATCAATCTAGTGCGCTCAAGCATCGATGAAAATATTAAGTCTTATGAAGAAACCGAACGCAATAAACGAAACGAAAAGCTTCAAGAAGTAATTGCTGAAATGTCTGAAAATTATGGTGTTGATATCAATGAATTTAAAATTTCGGATTCATGGTTAAATAAAACATCTTTCACTGCTAAAGGTGAATTAACCAAAAAAACTATTGAAGAGATCGCAACAGTAATGTATTCAGTAGCAAAGGAAAAAGAGCGTATCAAAAACGATAAGCTCATTGTTGAAAATTATGCTAAGGCAGTTGGTCTTGACTCGTTTTCTTGGGTCGCATTAATCGATAAAGGGTCTACTGCACCAGAACTGATAAAAGAAATCGATTCAGCCGTTGCTTTAAAAAAAGAACAAGAAGAACGTGAAAGAGCAAAAAGAGAACACGACGAAGCCATGGCTGCTTTGAAAACTGAAACAATCAACAATAAAACGGTTGACACTGCGACAGGTGAAATCATCACGGAAAAAGCGCCAAAAACCAGCAAAAAACAACAAGAGAAAACAGTTACGTTAAGACTAACAGCAGAGCATCAAAAGTTAGTTGCTTTAAACAATTTTATTATTAATAACGGGATTCAAGTGGAAGTGATTGAATGAACCTGAACAATGTTTATTCTGCTGTTATTAAGAGTTTGAAAAACAACTCAATAACAGCAGTAATAAACGAAGCAATAAATATTGAACGATTAAAAACCATGTATTTTGATTATACAGGGCCAAGAGAAGTTGAAATAAGATTTATTGATCCGAGAAAATTTAGTGTTGCCCAACGTCGATTTATCTTTGCAATGCTAGAGGATATATTCTCTTTCACAGGGCAAGAAACGGAAGTGTTAAAGGAAATGTTCTATCTCAGGTTTGAAGCGTTACAAGGCTATGAAATTAGCCTCAGAAACGACTCAACGAACACAATGGACGATGCAACCATTTTAGCGAACATTATCTTGAATTTCATCTTTGAAAATAATATTCCATTTCGCAATGGGTACGATATTTTACCTGCTAATCAGGAATATTACTTTTACAAATGCATCACTAACAGAGTTTGCTGCATATGTGGCAAAACTGGTGCAGACATTGACCATTTTGATAAAGCTCTAGGTCGGCGGAAAAGAAAAAGTGTGGACCACACAGAATACACTTACGCTGGTTTGTGCCGATGCCATCACACAGAAAAACACAACATTGGTATTACAGCATTTAAGAAAAAATATCATGTTAAAGGAATTAAATTAAATCAAGATACCATCAAGAAATTACACATTGGAGGGTAAACATGGCAGACAATAAAAAATATTACTATCTCAAACTCAAAGATAATTTTTTCGATAGTGATGAAATGATTGTGCTAGAAAGTATGCCCGATGGTTATATCTATTCCAATATCTTATTAAAACTTTATTTAAGAAGTTTGAAATATGAAGGGCGCCTAATGTTTAACGAAAGGATACCATTCAACTCAACAATGCTATCACAAGTGACGAGGCATAGCGTTGGAGATGTCGAAAAAGCAATACAGGTTTTTAGAGATTTAGAGCTCATTGAGGTTTTAGATAATGGAGCAATTTATATGTTAGATATCCAAAATTTTATTGGAAAATCTTCAACAGAAGCAGATAGAAAAAGGGATTATAGACAACAAATCAAGAAAGAAAAAGACAGTCTGTTGCTTAATGATGTGACAAATGTAACTACAAACGTCCGGACAAATGTCCAAAAAAAGGGTAACAAATGTCCGGACAAATCTACACCAGAGATAGAGATAGAGTTAGAGAAAGAGTTAGAGATAGAAAAAGAAGATTCAAAACCTTCTCGTAAATATTCTAACGAACATTTACGCCTTGCTGAAAAGTTAAAAAATAATTTAATCAATGATTTTCCAAGTGAAATGAAAAGAGCCAATATTGAAAAGTGGGCTGATACGTTCAGGTTAATCGAAGAACGAGATCAACAGACTATTGCAGCAATTGACTATGTTCTTGATTGGTTACCGACAAATTCATTCTGGTTCGGAAACATTAGAAGTGCTTCTAAGCTAAGAACGCAGTTTGAAAAACTAAAATTTGAAATCAAAAATGAAAAGGAACGTGGCCAACAAAGAGCGACTTACCAGCGTCAAAATGTGAGGGTTGAAAATTTACCAGAGTGGGCAAAAGAACCCAAAGAAAATACTGAAAAAAAGCTTTCGCCTGATGAGCAAGCAGAATTAGACAGACAAATCAAAGAATTCCTGGAGGGGAAATAAATGAACGACAATAAATTATCAAAACATTTAAAACGAGCCGTATCTAAGTTTGAATCAAGACCAATTTTAAGATGTGTCCATTATGATGCAAATGGAAGCATAGCTGCAACAGACTCTCATAGATTATTGCTAATCGAGAACTTCCACAATCACAATAAAGAAATTAACCAAGATATCAGAACAATGGAAATACTCGACGCACCATATCCTGAGCTTGGCCATCTTATACCGAATAAGGCAAAATCAAAAATAAAAATAACAATAAGTTTGTCAGTTTTATTAAGAGCAGCAAAGGCATTAAACACAAATACAGATGAAATAATCGTGATGAAAATTGAACAAGGTAAAATTACTTTTACAAACTTACACGACGAAAAAATATATGGTTCACCAGTGAAAATTGAAGTGAATGCACAAGTTGTTGGTGAATCAATGAAGTTAGGTGTTAATTCACGATATATCATTGATGCCTGTGAATTTCTATTAGATGCAAAAGAGAGGTATGCCGTTGATGATACTGTAATTCATCTTTATTCAGAAAATAAACCATTTACGCTTGAAATCAAAGAAGGTAAGTATCTTTATCTGGTAACTCCAGTGAGACTGAATCTGCCTGACGGAGGTAAATAGATGACTGATGTAAAAGAAAAAGCACTAGTTATTATGCTTAAAGAAATGGAAAAAGAGCACACAAAAGCTGAAGATAAAATTCATAATTGGTTATGCGATCAAGAAGATGAAGAACTATTTAAAGGGGTTCTGAAACAAGGTAAATCAATCAGCAATGCTCTAAATTATTGTGGACATAAAGCTCGAGAAATGGCTATGAAAGGGGTAGCTATTGTAGACGATTTAGAAGTTTTTGATTGGGTAAAAGAATATTACCTATCAGATGAAACAAACGTCAAACAAGAAACGTCACAAGTTGCAACATCAATTAAATCTAAAAATAAACCTGTCAAAGATAAGAAAAAGTCTAAAGAAAAACCAAAAGCCAATAAACCAAAAATCAATGAAGGATTGCAATTAGATTTGCTTGATTTTCTATGAAAAAGAATGCTGATTGGTACGTTGAGAAGAAATTAATTCCTCCTAAAAGTTTTTTTAACTGGTGTGAATCACAAATACCGATTTATAAGTGGTCCAACAAAAATGAAGTGATCGTATCTTCTGACAGAAAATTTGGCCATGTTATAGAAAAAAGGTTAACAAAAAATTCAAGATTAACTTTTGTAGATAAGTTTTATTCATTCGCAATAGTACTTGTTACTTCTAAACGAATCGAGGTTCAGTCTTATGGCTATTGGTTAGATATTATTGACGGTAAAGAAAGCCTAGAAAGCACGTTGGTGAATTTTGAAATTTTCGATAATGATGAATGTGTAAAGATAACAAAATGGGGTAAAGGATATGTTTTTGGACTTACTCCAAATTATGGAGGAATGAGTTCGCCTTATCATGGAACAATTTTTTATAAAAATAATTGGGAGACAAAAGTAAAAAAGATTTCGCCATTAAAATATTTAAAGTTTAAGTATGATGACATTCAAATTTATGAATTAAGAAACTGGTATCAATATCGCTTTGAAATTGAATTTTTGCAGAAAATAAATGCAAAAAAACTAGTAGATGAAGTGATGTATCCGAAGTATTCATATCAGAATGGAACATATAGAAAAGGTGTAGATATGCGGACCTTGAATAAGAAATGGCTGAAAGAAAATAAACAATTTTTCAAAAATTCTAACCGAGATTTTTATGAATTCGAATTAGAAAAACGGATAAAAAACCGGAATGGAAAGGTCGTACCTGGTATTGAAAAGTTCTTGGATTATCATGCCATTAACAAAATTCCGAAAGGTATAGGAATGGTTAAATTTCAGAATTGGGTTATTAAAAATAAAATCAATATGCTTTACTACTTCGACTATCTGAATATGTTAAAAGATTTAAATATAGATCCTACAGGTGATGCTAATTTAATTATTCCTAAGGATTTAAAAAAAGCACATGATAATGCTGTGGAATTGCTGAATCAATTAAAAATCGAACAAAAGAGAAAAGAAAATGAAAAACTACAGCAAGAGTACGAGGAAACGTTGGTCAAACGCTTAAAACTAGAAAGAGTTGTTGGTAATTATGAATTCAAAATACCTCGAGACATTATCGAAATAATCCAAGAAGGTAAAGCATTACATCATTGTGTAGGTGGTAGCCATTACATTGAACGTCACAGTAAGGGGCAAACAACTATTGTCTTTGTTCGTAAGAAGAACGACACAGAAACGCCGTTTTACACCTTGGAATATCAAAAAGGGCATATTGTTCAATTGAGAGGTAAACGTAATCAGAGAGCCTCTCACGAGGTAGAAACAGCTAGTGAGAAATGGATTGAATTAATAAAAAAAGAGGTGATATAAAAATGCCTTACGTTGTAAAAGTAACTGCATATTTGGATCAACATGGGAATCCTGTATCAAATATAAAAGATGCTAAATTTTTTGAAAAAAAGGCGATTGCAGAAAGTGCTGCATTTGTAACAGATGGAATTATTAAAGAGGTTAGCAAAGTAATAGTTATACCTAAAAAAAATAAAATTTTGAAAACAAAAACTGAACCAATTAAGAAAGAAAAAAGCACTAAAAGCAATCAAGTTTGGATGAAAGCGAGTGAAGAAGATGATTCCAAAGTTTAGAGCAAGAGATCAAAGAGGTAACTGGCATATTGGCCTTTTAACTTTTATGTTTGGCCAGTATGCCATCGTAAATGAAGCAGATGAAAATTCGGTTTATCTGATTGATAAGGAAACAGTCGGACAATCAACTGGATTGAAAGGCTATATGTCCGATTCTTATAAAGACAATGAAGAAAAAAATGTTTTTAAAGGCGACATCATTGATATTTTTTGGGAAGAGTGGCCGATGGGATATTACCAAGAAAATCATATGGTTGGTGTAGTTGATAAAGACGAAACAGGAACAGCATGGATAATCAAAGATGCCAAATATGAGTATGACACTCCTAAGCAAATACCAAACGAAATTGATGGTATTCCTGTATCAATGAGTTTGCCAGATGCAGAAGACTTAGAAGAAATATTCTTGCATAATTTTAATTTATCGTCTAGCGACATAACTATTTTAGGTAACATCTATGAAAACCCAGATTTATTGGAGGTCAAATAAATGGCGATTAAAGGAAGAAGCAAGTTTGACTTTGAAGTGTTTAATGGAGATTTCAATAATTGGATGGGCTTCAATAAACAAAAATATTCCAGGGAACAAGCAATAGAGGAATGGCGGTCAGAACTAATGCTTGACGAAAGCACACCTTACATTGTTGAAGATGCATTTGTTAGATATCGTTTCGGAGTAGACGAAGACAATGAGAACCGTAGTTGCTGGTGGTTAGAATGGCGAGATTGTGGTCATAGGTCTGTGCCTGTTTGGTCCATTAGAACGCCTTTTCCGTGGGAATTGGAGGGAACAGAATGAGTAAAAAACAAATACTAAAAGGTTGGGTCGCTAAAATAGGAGATTGTGATCCAGCAATCCATTTATTAAAAAGCTTGATGCACAGACAAGATTATAACGAATTTGATCTAGAAAATAGAAAACTCGGTAGTTTAATTTTGAACGCTTTGTCAGCTTTAGGATACGAAAATATTTCAGATGAAGAGGAAGACTTTGAAAATGGAATTAATGATAAACGTGTTGCTGAAAATGTAATAATGCAACTATACGCTAGTGACAAACAAGAAAAATTAGAAAGCATTAAAGAAAAAGTGGTATTGGACAGTATGGGATTGTTAGAGTTTCAAGAGAACTGGTATGGCTACAGTACATGGACGATTGAAGGTTATGAAATAGAAACCTTTACGCTAGGTGGTCATAATTTACTTGAAATATTAGAAGGATTAGAAGGTAAATTTATTTATTTGGTTATCGATCGATTTAAGGAGGAAGAAAAATGAAATTTTACGAAATGAGAGAACCTTATTATGCATTAATTGCTGCTGAAGATGAAAAACAATGTTTAAAATTTTATAAGGATATTGTTTGCGAAGTGGAAGACGAAAAAGAATTTTTCGATGATATGAAAATAATTGATAAATACGAAGCGTTCAAAATGCTTGCTAAAAGTCATACTGAAGATGGTGGAGAATTGGGTGCAGAAGAAGCTTTCAATCAATTAGAAAATCTTGAAGAAGACGGCGAAGCATTGCTGATTGACAGCGGTTTGCTTTAGGAGGTATCGGAATGAGTATGAGCATTCAACCAGGAGACAAAGTAAAGTATATCGGTAAAGGAGTTCCCAAATATACTGGGAAAATATTAGAAGTAGAGAAGGTAATTCCGTTAGGCTGTATTCTTTTATTTCCAGAAGAAGATAGAGGATTAATAGGATTCGAGGGGCTCGGCGTATGGAAAAAAGAATCGTTAATCTGTGGATTTGATGAAGTGGAGGAACAGCGATGAAAAAAAGTGGTCTCAAAATCGGAGAAATTGAGTTCTCTGAAGTTCACTCAGGTGGTGAATCAAGCATTTTTTTCAGTGTTTTAGATGGAGAGTTAGCGATATGTACAACGAATTCAGCAGATGAAAGTCAACATGATTTTACCATTCCTAAAAATGAGTGGGAAATTATTAAAAGAGTTATTGATATAAATTTTGCGTAGGAGGAACAGCGATGAATAAACAAGAATTGATAGACATATTAGAGAATTTAGAATGTAGCACAGAAAGTTTAAGCTATGACAACGGTTATGAACAAGGCGTTTATGATTCGTTGTCGTACGTGATACTACTAGACGAACCGAAAAAAGTCGTTGTTCCGAAGTTCGTGGCAGAATGGATTGAGTATGCCAAAAAGAAAGGAGATAGTCTAATTGATTCGTTCAATCCGTGGGATCTTTATGGTGCAGAATATATCGATGCTACTCGATGGATCGATAATAATCAAGAAACGTTTGCTCTTGCTTGGGTCAACGGCTACGAAGTCGAGAAAGAGCAATTGTATTATGTTTTTGACACGACAACAAAACAATATTTAGGTGTAGATAAAGTTTTAAACAAAGCGTTCTGGTTATCGTCTCAGAATAGTGGAGCAAGAACACCGCTAACTGAACAAGAAATCAAAGCAATTGACGAGCGTTACTGGGATTTTGCTGTGAAAGTGGAGGTAGAATAAATGAATACAAGTAATTATACAGGCGTCGCAGAGAACCTAATTCAAAGCTTTGGAAGTTTAGCAGAATCAATCAGAAAAGGATTTGGAATTTTTAGTGAACAAGAGAACCGACGAATTCACTATTTATGCAGTAAGGGGTTTTCTCTTGAAGATGCGAAGATCGTTACTAAGTTGGAAAACGGGTATACCGTTTCGTACAAAGAGTTAAAACGATTTGCAAAGTTATTATGATTAGGAGGCTGAATAAATGGAACAACTCTTATTAACAAAAACTGGTGAAAACGAAATCGGTATAAATGCTACAGGAATGGATGATAATGAAATTGTCTTCACGTTAGCTGCTGCTTTAATTGGATACAGCAAGGAATTGGGACTAACAGAAGCAATACTAAACGAAAGTATGTCCGTGCTGTGGAAAGATGGTGAATAAATGAAACGCAATTGGAAAAGAGTAATAAATAAAGTTAGTGGCATTGCAATAATGATTCTTGTAGCAAAAGCAGCCGTGAGCTATTTCGTGTATAGCAATGACATAACAAGCAGTGACCTCGTTTATTTCCTTTCATGCTCATTTATTTTGGGGTTAGGGCTATATTTAGGAGGTTCAAGTGTATGAGTTATCCAGAAGTTTATATCTTAGGAAGGCAAGTCGATGGCGTTTATGTTGAGTATTCAGAACCATATCTTTCAAAAAAAGAAGCTGAATTTGATAAGCATCACTATGAAATGGGCCAATCAATGTCACATGATGCTGGCTCTTGGAAAATTTTAAAGTATGGCAGACCAATTACACTGGAGGTGCAACATGGGTAAGAAAAAATCAAAAATTAAAAAGAAAAAGCGTCGCTTGCAAGAAAAGGCAATTGCAAACGGCACTCAAAATTCTAAAAAATAAAAAAAGTCGGAATCGCTCCGACCAACCACATTGATATTATAACATAAAAGGAGCGATTTAACTTGATTCAATTGTTAAAAGAAGTTGATTTCAGTCAGACTAGAGCCAATGCGAGAGCCGTGTTGAAAAATTTTAGACGTTTGGACCGAATAGCTGGTCGTTCCTTAGTAGATGTTCGGTCGCCAATAATTACAGACATGCCCAAAGGTATAAGGCATGGCAACAAAGCAGAAGATGCGTTGATCCAGATGATTGATGTTGAAGCAGAACGTGATGCAATCCTAACGACTTTGATGTCATTAAGCATAATAAGTCGTCAAATTCTTCACTACAGTTTTTGTGTGCAGGACCATTACTCTAATTACAAAATCGCCAGAGAAGTCGGCTATTCTGAAAGAAGTATTCAAAGAATGAAATCAGAAGCTTTGATTGAATTCGCGGAAGCTTACCGAAATGGAAAAATAATTGCATATAAATAATTTTTGGCGGTTTTTTGGCGGAAAGTTGGCGG
>NZ_KV805568.1:77059-111917 GCF_001811595.1 Enterococcus sp. HMSC078F03
CGGTTTTTTGGCGGAAAGTTGGCGGTTTTTATCAGTATTTAGTTGTTATTATGGTAGTGTCGAAAGATAAGTAAACGAGGTAAGGCATGCATTACCTATCTTAGCTCCGTTTCGCTTATCTTTTGAGGCTGCCTATAAAAAATAAAGAATAAGGATGTGGAAAGTCCAGTTCTTTTGGTCTCGTTTAGTCGTAGGTAGCAAAAATTGCAATAAACTTGGCATGAAGCTTACACGTAGACGTACGCTGAAAGCACTTGTCAAGATAGCGCTATGTAAGTTGCAATGGTCACTCACAAATCATGCGTTCTCAAACTAAAGAAATGGGGTGTAATTCCTCTCTCTTTTTCTACAGATTTGTGAGTGTTAATGGGGCATAGCTTAACTGGTAGAGCAGCGGTCTCCAAAACCGTTAGTATAGGTTCGAGTCCTATTGTTCCAGTAGGTAGCATAGCTACTTAAATAAAAAATCGTCAATCATTCAAATGTAACTACCTTTACGGTCGAATGATGGCTAAGATTTTCCCTCCTATCCTAGACTGCACTTTCACCGTGCAGTCTTTTTTGTACATAAAAAAGCCACTAGATTATGGGATCTAGTGGCTAGGTAGCATTCGTGCACAATATTTTTTGATTGCTATTTACAAAAAGGAGTTGCTACCTATGAATAGTATATCAAGAAGTGATTTATTGAATCAAGTACATAAAAATAATTAGGAGAGAGAACATGAAAAACTATTGGTATGTATCGTTAACACATAGATATCCACAGCCGAACCGCTCAACTGATTCAATGCGCGTTGTTATGTCTGTACAGATAAAGAAGAACGCTTCAATTATTGAAATGACGAGAGAAGCCACGCCAAAGGAAATTGATGCGTGTAAGCTAGTTTATTGTGGGCATGGCTATTTTGATGAGAAGAACATTCAAGAAAATATCAAGCGAAACATGAGGGATTAGAAATGAAATTTAAAAAGATGAAGTTATCAGAACTACATCCTGCCGAATACAACCCTAGAGTTGAATTAAAGCCAGGTATGGCAGAATATGAAAAACTTAAACAATCAATTTTAGAATTTGGCTTTGTTGACCCTCCCATTTTTAATAAAAATACAGGAAACTTGGTTGGTGGACATCAACGCGTTACTGTTGCAAAAGAATTGGGCCTATTTGATGAGATAGAGGTTTCTGTGGTTGATTTACCATTGGATAAAGAGAAAGCTCTAAACATAGCTTTAAATAAGATTTCTGGAAATTGGGATGAAGATAAACTAACAGAATTGCTTAATGAACTAACTGCAGATAATTTGGAGTTAACAGGGTTTGACAACGAAGAATTAGAAAATTTAATTGAAAGTACTGACATACCAAATTTTGAACCAGGTAGTATTGATGACCAAGGAGACTTGACGAAACTTGAACCGAAATTTGTTAAATGCCCTTGTTGTGGAGAGGAGTTCGATTTAAGAGATGTTGAAAGTTGATTGGGCCACTCATGAAGCTACAAAGTATGCTTGCACGCACTTTCATTACAGCAAAAGTGTGCCTGTTGGAAAGCTCATTAAAATAGGAGCATGGGAAGATGGCCAATTTATAGGAGTAGTAATTTTTAGTAGAGGTGCAAATAAAAGCATAGGAAGCCCATATGGATTGAAACAAACAGAATGCTGTGAACTAACTAGGGTTGCTTTAACCAATCACAAGTCGTTTGTATCTGAAATTTTGGCCAAAGCAATTAGGTTCCTAAAAGAATTTAATCCAAGCATGCAATTAATAGTAAGCTATGCAGATACAGACCAAAACCATCATGGAGGTATCTATCAAGCAACAAACTGGATATATACTGGAAAGACAGATGGAGAACGTTATTTCATTGTTAATGGAAAAAAGACACATCCTAAATCTATTCATGCCAAGTATGGGACGGGGTCTCAAAGGCTAGAATTTTTGCATAAACATGTGGATCCAAAAGCTTCCATTTATGAATCAAAAGGTAAACATAAATATTTAATGCCACTAAATAAAAAGATACGTAAAAAAATCATTAAATTATCAAAACCTTATCCAAACGCTAAATAAAAAGAGACAAGTGCGCTAACACTTGCCTCAATTCAACGAGATACGAATACCCCGAAGACACAGAGAATTCCCACGCGTGGATTTTCGACACCCTCCGTGTCTTTTAGCATTATATAATAGTGCGAGGTATTCTACAATGGAAACATTTGATTATGAAGTTCAACAAGCTTTAGAAAAGCAAAAGGTTGCGGAAGAAAACAACAAGATTATCAGGGCTGCAAAGGCTCAATGGATAAGCAACTTTAAAGCAGGTCAGATTAAATTGAATACAGTTAAGGACCTAAAAGACTTAATTGAAATTGAAAGTCAGTTAAAAGAATTATGATTGTAAATAATTGAAAACAAACTCAACTATTGAAGCGAAAAGCGAGGTGGTGTTAATGGATGGCTAGAAAAAGAGACCCTCGTCGTGATGAAGCTAAAAAAATATGGCTAGATTCAGGTGGTAAAAAGGTTCTTAAAGAATTAGCTAGTGAACTAAATGTGTCTGATTCTCAAATCAGGAAATGGAAATCTGTTGATAAATGGGCGGAGGAATTAAAAGGTAACGTTACTAAATCGAATAGTAACGTTACCAATAAAGGTGGAGCGCCATCAGGTAATAAAAATGCTAAAGGGAACAAAGGTGGTTCTCCTCCTAAAGGTAATAAGAATGCTATTAAAACTGGCGAATATGAAACAATATTTGCCGATATGTTATCTGACGAAGAAAAGAACATCTATTCTAATATGAATGATGATCCTTTTTTTATTTTGGATGAAGAAATAAGAATCCTGAAAATTCGCCAATATAGAATGCTTAAACGCATAAAAGATGCAGAGGCTGGCTTAAATGATGAAGAAGTTGAACGTTTGCAACAGCTTCGGAAAGTTAAAGAGCCATCGGCAATTGATGGGAAAATGGTTACTGTCAAAAGAGAAGTTTTGAAAGATGTACAAATAACTCGTAAGACATTTAGAAAGTTAGATGACATCTTAGCGATTGAAGATGCTTTAACACGAATTAGCAATCAGTTAACTAAAGCAATAAAACAACAGGAAGAACTAGTTACTAGAGGCATTAAATTACAATTGTTAAATGCGCAAACAGAAAAAGCAGAAGCTGATGCAAAAATCGCATCTAATAATGCTGATAAGTTAACAGCTGGTGGAAGAGCTAACGAATTGTTAGAAGCTTTACTCAACGTTAAATCACGAGGTGTGAGCGATGGTAATTAATTTTAGTGATAAGCAAGTGGCGAACATTAATTTCAACACAAGCAAAGTGACCTTTGAATTAAACGAAGGCACTCCTCGTAGTGGAAAAACCACCAGTGATATATTTAAAATGGCAGACTTCTATTTACGCTCACCAGACCAGAACCATCTTGTGACTGCTTATAATCAAGAACAAGCTTTCCGAATGTTTATGGACGGTGACGGTTTAGGATTAATGCATATATTTGATGGCGTTTCAGATATTCGACATGATGAACATGGGGACCATTTGCTTTTATATGCACCTAACGGAGAAAAAAAGATTTATTACAAAGGCGGCGGCAAAATCAATTCGGTTGGTGCTATTACGGGTATGTCGTTAGGCTCAGTTACTTTCTTAGAATTTAACTTGCTGCATAAAGATTTCATTAATGAGTGCTTTAGACGTACTTTTGCTGCAGAATGGCGCTATCATTTAGGTGAACAGAATCCGCCAGCACCGAATCACCCTAATTTAGAATTGTTAGAACGTTTTGAGAAATCAGGACGTTTTTTATTTCGTCATTGGACGCCAGATGATAATCCAATCTTAAGTGAATCAAGAAAGCAGCAGTTATACGATGAGTTATCAAGTAGCGAATATCTTTTAGAACGTGACTGGTATGGTCATAGAGTGCTACCACAAGGTGTTATTTACTCAATGTTCGGTAAGAACAACAAAGCAACCGAAATAAAAGGAAACATCATTGAAACGTTTTTTACTGCTGATGGTGGCCAAGCTGATGCAACTACCTGTGCATTTTGGGTTGTCACTTTCTATGATGGGAAATTTTATCTGTATCGTTTAGCAAACTACTATCATAGCGGAACGGATACGGGAGAAACAAAAGCGATGTCAATTTATGCAAAAGAGATTAAACGATTTGTTGAGTGGTGTTATACAAAATGGAACCATTTGCCACACTGGAATTATTTCTTTGTCGATCCTGCCTGTAAAACGTTACGTTCTGAGCTTGACTTAATAGGGATTATTACAGATAAAGCTGATAACAATAGCTCCGATAAAGTTTCAAGTAATGGTTTAAAGATAGAGGTTGGAATAGAACGACTACAAAACACCATGATAAGTGGCCAATTTATAGTTTTAGAATGTGGAGAAGAATTTGACCACTATAATTTTGAAAAAGAAATCTCTATGTATGTGAGAAATGATAATGGATTGCCCGTAGATAAATATAATCATGCACTTGATGAAGCAAGGTATGGTAATAATTACTTTTATAAAACCTATATCGCCTAGAAAAGAGGTGTTTACATGTTTGACAAATTAAAAGCGATGTTCAGGATTGGAGGTGCAAAAATAGGTATGGTAGAAACACTTAATAGAATTACAGATCATCCAAAAATCGGAGTAAATACTGCTGAAATCGATAGAATAATGGACAACAAACGCATATATAAAAATAAGTTTCCTGATGTGAGCTACGTTAATAGTGATGGTATGCGTATGCACAGGGCTTTTCATTCATTAAATGTATCAAAAGTAGTTTCTCGCAAATTAGCTAAGCTAGTCTTTAATGACGGGTGTGCGATAAGCATTGATGATGATGAAGCGGACCAGTTTTTACAATCAGTTTTTAACGATAATAAGTTTCGTAAGAACTTTGGTGAAGAGCTGGAAGCAGGATATGCAATAGGAGGGCTTGTCCTACGTCCCTATGTAGACACAAAGACAAACAAAATAAAAATATCCTTTTGCCGAGCTGATACTTTTTACCCTTTACAGTCCAACACTAATGATATATCTGAAGCAGCCATTGCTACGATTACACAACAAACTGAAGGTAAGAAAAATGTTTATTACACACTTTTAGAATTTCATGAGTGGGAAAATAGCACTTACTATATCAGAAACGAATTGTATCGTTCAGAAGAACAATCTCAAACAGGTGTTAGGGTACCATTACCGACATTAGACAAGTACAAGGAACTAAAAGAGGAGACTGCTTTAGTCGGATTTACTCGACCACTATTTGTCTATATTAAACTTGCTGGAAAAAACAATATAGATATTGATAGTCCATTGAGTTTAGGTATTATTGACAACGCGAAGCGCCAATTGATTGATATTAACGAAAAATACGATGAATTTATGAATGAAGTTGAAGAAGCGAGAAGAAAAATATTAGCTTCAGATCATTTCTTCAAAGTTAGATATGATGAAAAAGGGAATCCTATAAAACGATTTGACAGTAAGACATCTGTATATCAACGGTTGAAATCAGACGATCCTTTTATTAGTGAATTTGTTCCTACGTTACGGTCACAGGAATTTATTGAGACAATCAATTTTATTTTACGCATTGTTGAATTACAAACCGGTTTTTCAAGTGGAACATTTAGCTTTGATGGACAATCAGTCAAAACAGCTACGGAAATCATCAGCGAAAATTCTGAGACTTTTTCTACCCGTTCAGATAATGTCTTAATTGTGGAAGAAGCATTAAAAGAATTAATTACAACTATATTCGAATTGGCCGCAGCATTTAATCTATTCAAATATTCAAAAGAACTAGGCATTAATATAGATTTTGATGACGGTGTTTTTCAATCTCAAGATGCCAAAGCTGATTATTACTCTAAATTAGTTACAGCTGGTCTTTCATCAAAACTAAGCGCTATTCAGAAATTAACGGGTGTGACTGAAAAAGAGGCCAAAAAAATAGTTTACGAGATTAGAGCAGAAACGTTAGAAATGGACTATCCAGAACAAGAAAGAATATCGGCGGAAAATGAACTAGGAGATGAGGAATAGTGATATGTTAGAAAAAATGGATCAATTACTTGTAGAATTAACGAATTCTCCTGATGCGTTAAATAAATTTATGATAGAGTTTGAAGAGTTCAGAGCTAATAAAGAGATAGGAGATGAGGAATAATGATTACACCTCATCAATTAGATTTATGGTCCTCTAATATGTCGCACCTCTACCAATCGTTAGAGGGCGAATTAATACGAATCATCGCTAAGCGTTTAAAAAATGGGAGTGGTGACATATTAGATTGGCAAAGAGAAAAGTTACAAGAACTGCATTTATTTAACAAAGAAACAGCAAAAATCATTTCTCAAGTAACGGGAATTGCTGAATCTGAAATAGAACGAATGTTTGAAAGCACCGGGCAAAAGATTGTAAAAGAATTGGATAAAGAATTGCCGTATGACCCAAAGCCTATGCCAACAGATTTAGACAATATCATGAAAGCCTATCATGACCAAGTTTGGTCTGATATTAACAACTATGTAAACCAAACGTTGTTATCCACTAACTTTGGTTATGGAACAGTTACCACTCAAATGTACAATGAAATCATTAATAAGACAGTCGCTGCATTTAACAGCGGCTTATTTACGTTTGAGGAAGCGTTAGAACGTACATTGCAAGAATGGGCGCAAAAAGGGATTAAGTCCACTTTTATAGATAAAGGTGGTCATACATGGAGCTTGGAAAGATACATTAGAACTGTTTTGAAGTCAACGCTAGGAAATACCTTTAACCAGTTGCGAACAGACCGTATGAGTGAATATGGCGTTCATACTGTACTTGTTACTAGCCATATGGGGGCTAGAAAAGCTTGTTCAAAGATTCAAGGCCATGTGGTTGATTTACGTAGGATAGTTCCTAGTAGCAGCAAATATAAAAGTATCTACGATCCTTATTGGCAAGCTGAATATGGAACCGCTGGAGGCCATCGGGGAGTAAACTGCAATCATTTACACATCCCTTTTATTCCTGGCGTTAACACGAACAATCAACCGAAAGTTGATACAAAAGAAAATGAAAAAGTTGCTCAATTGACTAAGCGTCAACGGCAACTGGAACGCCAAATAGTTAAGTTCAAAAAGAATCAAATGGTTTCTGAAGCATTAGGACAGACTGACAACGCCAAGCAATGGCAACAGAAAGTAAGAGCAAATCAAGCGAAACTACGAGAACTAGTAGATTCTAATGAGTATTTAGGCAGAAATTATGCCCGTGAAAAAGTTTACACCCCGGTAAATACGCTACTAAAAGATTTTCGTTACGACGATTTTTAGGAGGTTCTAAAATGGTATATAGACCGCATTATTTAAATGTTGAACATATTGTTGAAGAAATTTATTTAGGGGATTGTGTAAAACCAGTTGCTAGAAATGTATTAGCTAAAAACACAGGTAGAAAAAAAGTAGTTCAAAATGCGAGAAGTAAAAAGAAATATGAAGTGTTTAATGATTCAGACCCCTACGATCGATTGGATGCCGATTACGAAGAATATTTAAAAAGAGAAGAAAACAGGTCTAACTACCGTTAGGCTTTTTATTTTATACCTAGACCTGCTCGGAAGTCTCAAAAAGACGGCTCACAGTGGGAGTTGCCACTCAAAAAACACTTAGGAGGAACAGATTTATGAAAAAAGAGGATTTAATCGCATTAGGCATTGAGGAAGAAACTGCAAAGTCGATTATGGCGTTACACGGGAAAACAGTTATGCAACTGAATGCGCAAGTAGCTACCGCGGAGAGTGAACGTGACAGCGCTAAGCAAGAATTGAAAGCGAATCAAGAAGAACTGACGGCCTTAAAAGAATCAGCACAAGGCAACGAAGAGTTATCTCAAAATCTGGCCGATTTACAAGCGAAGTTCGATGAGGCGAAAACCAATTCTGAAAACCAATTAGCCGAACAACAAAAAGACTTTGCCATTCAATTGGCTTTAAAAGAAGCGAATGCACTTGATGAAACGATTGTTCTTGGTCTTTTAGATAAAGACACTATTAAAGTTGTTGACGGTAAGTTACAAGGCTTTGAAGAACAATTAAAGGGACTTCAAGAAAATAAATCATTCTTGTTTCAAGAAGCAAAAGACCCTGAACCAACTCCGCCAACTCCTCAAATTTTGGCTGGTGGAAATCCTGCAGGCAATGCAGCAGGTGGAAAAAGCATTGTACAAAAAATTCAAGAAAGATTAGGTGAATAATTATGGCAGTAGTATTAGATTCAAAAGATTTAGCAACAATTGATAAAGAATATCGCGCAGATTCCCAAGTATGGGATATTTTGACGCAAGGCGCAAAAAGTATCACTGCAGCTGATTTTGTAGGCGTGAACGAAGTACGAGTGAATAAGATGTCAGGATTCATGGAAGCAACGCAATACAAACGTAATGGGGAAAATGCACGTAACCAAATTGATATCGCCAAAGAAACAATCAAATTAACGCATGAAGACTGGTTTGGTTATGATGTTGATCAATTAGATCAGTCTGAAAGTGCAGCGTTAACGATTAATAACATTGTGACAGAACACAAGCGTTTAGTCACTGTACCGCATCGTGACAAAGTAGCAGTACAAGTAATGTTTGATAATGCTGAAAAAAAGTGAATGAAACATTAACAGAAGACAATATTTTAGCGGCTTATGATGCTGCAGAAGAATATATGACAGACAACGAAGTTCCTGGCGGATATGTAATGTTCGTTTCGGCAGCAACCTATCGCTTGCTAAAAAATGCCAAAGGGGTAACAAAATCATTTTCTACTAACCAAATGGCAATCAATGGTATTAATCGCACAGTAGCTCAAATTGACGGTGGCGTGCCCATCTTAAAAGTGGCGAAAGACCGTTTCTCAGGTGTGAACATTGAAGATAAATTAAACTTTATCATTGTTCCTTTAACTGCAGTTGCGCCAATTGTCAAATATGGGACAGTTGATACTGTGCCAGCTTCGCAAGACCGTAGTGGTTACCGTGATACAATTAAAGGTTTGGATTACTATGATGCAATTGTATTTGATAATGCGAAAAAAGCTATTTATGTGTCATATGTCCCAAAAGCGTAGCCCCGAAAGTTGGTAAACTAACGCCGACAACAAGCGGGGTAGTTATTGAAATGGAAGAAGGAGCTTAGTCTCCTTCTTTTTTAGGAGGAATCTAAGATGTCCTATATTGATTTTGAAGAGTTTAAAGAGCTTACAGGCGCCACAGATGAATATAAAGATAACTTTGACAAATATTTAGTAAAAGCCACCGCAGCGATTGATAATGTAACGAATTACTTTTATCAGTTCAATGATATAACGAAAGATTCTAGGCAATTTAGAGTGAAACAGTTTAAACTCGCTCTGTGTGCGCAAATAATGTATTTTGTCGATGTTGGTGCGGATACGTATGAAAGTATCAACAATGCCCCTCAAAGCTTTTCAGCAGGCCGTACGAGTATTTCTAATGCCAGTCGCTACAATCATTCTGGAAATAACGAAAGTAAGTCGTTGACTGCCGAAGACGTTTATTTGTATCTGGAAGGTACAGGTTTGTTATATCGAGGTGTTTCGTCATGCTAATGCCAAAGCCACCCAAAAAGTTCTTAGTTGATTCCTTTGAGTATAAAGAGTACTTAGGGGAGGGCGATTGGAACAAGCCAGTATACAAGGAACCAGTTCTTATTGAGTATTGCCGGATTGACAGAGGAAGCCAATATACCTTTTCATCAAGCGGTAAACAGTTGCTCTATAACGGATTGATTTTCTGTTATCACGGATTGACTATGCCCTTTCCTGAATTCAAAGAACAATCATTGGTTATTTATGATGGTAAGGAACACGTAATCACTAAAATTGATACTGTCATAGAAGCCTATCAAGCAGCCACTATTTATTCTTATGAGATTGAGGTAATCTGATGGGGATTAAGGTAAATTTAAGCGGTGTAAGAACCAAAGTAAGCCCTGAGGCAATGAGACGAGGCAGATATGCGCTGGGTAATCAAGCGATGGCAGATATGAACCAATTTGTACCACGAAAGAATAATATTTTAAGGCAAAGCGTTCATTTATCAAACAATGGTGAAAAGATTATTTACGGCACGAAATACGCGAAACGTCAATTTTATTTGAACGGAAAAAAATATACCACACCAGGTACTGGGCCAAGATGGGATTTAAAAGCAAAAGGTGCTTATCTAAATTCGTGGAAACGGGCTTTTCTGAAAGGAGCGGGTATTAAGTAATGGATTTTCTTGATTGTTTAAATGAAAAGATAAACCAGATTCCTAATTTGCCGTTAAATATTCGGAAAGGATACCTTTCAGCACTAGAAAGCTTAGTGATTTACCCATTACCGGGCGGTAGGGTAGAAACCGAATATTATGACGGAATCAAAGACGAGTTGTTAAACTATGAAATTGCCATGAAATCAAAAGACGGTGGTAAGATAGAGCATACGTTATGGTTGCTATCGGATATATTAGAAAATATTGAAGAACTACCAAGTAAAGATAGCTCTTTTGAGTATAACAATTTAACAATAACGAACAGACCTTTCATCAATGAAGCAGATGAACAAGGTTGGTTCGTTTTTTTATTAGATTTTCAAGCAAAATTAACCACATTCAAGGGGGAAAAATAATGTTATTAAAAATGGATATCCAAATGTTTGCACGTGAAAAAAATGCGAAACGTGAACACTATATCGCTGAATATACACCAGGGAAAGAAACAGCTCCTACGGAAGATACAGAATGGTTGCGACTAGCAAAATATATTTCAACCATTGGTGATGATTCAGACGAAGAAACAGATGATACGGGCTTTTATGATGGTGATGGAACGCCTGAAACGACTGTAGTATCAGTATCTGGTACGTATACACCTGAAGGCATGTACGATGCTGAAGACCCAGCACAACAATTAATTGCTAGTAAAAAATACAAATTAGGTGATGGCCGTAAAATTTGGCATAAAGTCGTACAAACCAATGGTGATGTTTATGTGGGACGTGCAACAGTTACAGGCATTAAGGCAGGTTCTGGTGATGCAACAGCATACGAAGAATTCGGTTGCTCAATCAAATACGATACGTTACCAAAAATCAGCCCAAAAGCATAACCCCAGTAATCGGTAAAATGACTCCGACTAAAACTGGGGTAATCATTGAAATGGAGAAAGGAGAATAAGAATGGCAAGAGAGTATATTGTTTATAAAGGTGAGGAAGTCATTGTTCCGGCTGGTCCAAGCCCTCTAGAAATTACAGGAATTGAGCCAAACACCGACGTTCCAGCAGGAACATACCAAGTAGGTTTTGCAGACGGCGGGGAAAAAGTAAATGTACCGGCATTTAAAACATCGCCAATTGCTGTAACTGG
Organism: Enterococcus sp. HMSC078F03; assembly: GCF_001811595.1. Lineage (NCBI taxonomy): Bacteria > Bacillati > Bacillota > Bacilli > Lactobacillales > Enterococcaceae > Enterococcus > Enterococcus sp. HMSC078F03. The sequence continues at coordinate 88,511 of NZ_KV805568.1, forward strand.
TTTAGAGTTTTCTCCTAAAACATCCACAGCAGATGCGGGTACTGCAGGTAGCCGACAAATCACAGCAACTGTTTTGCCTGAAAATGCTACAAATAAAAAAGTAAACTATTCTATTACGCCTGTAACAGAAGGCCTTGCTGTCTCTGAAACAGGTAATATTACTTGGACAGAAACGGTACCAGCTGGTACTTATGTTACCGAAGGCGAAACAGAGGATGGTAAGAAAACAGCACAACATACCTTAACACTTAATAATCAAGCATAAATACGAAAATAAGGGCAGCTATTTGGCTGTCCTTTTTTATGGAGGTAATTAAATGAAAGCATTAGAGATTAACGTAGCACGCACGGGTTTTCCGGTTATTATAGCAGGACATGAATTTTTCTTTGATAGTTCACCAGAACATTTAATCGAGGTACAAAAAAACTATGAAGCGTTTGAAAAAGAAGTAGATTCGATTGAAGGACCCAATGAAGACGATGCAAATAGCTTGGACTTAGAGCCGTACAAAGAGTTGTTAGCAAAAGGGTATGACGTCATGTTAGGCGAAGGGACATTCGATACGTTGTATGCGGATATTCCAGACGTCAACGCATGGCTAAACGCTTTCTTTGATTTATACAACGGGATTGCCGATCAATTGGACGAATTCAAAGAGGAACAAACTAAAAATTCCCAACGGTTAAAACAGAAGTACTTGAAAAAAGTTAGCAAGAAAGGGTGAGCGCAATGCGGTTAAACGATCCGCTGCCCTCTTTTTTTGAGTTTGAAGAGAAAGAGTATCCTCTAAATCTTGCTTTTGATCGTGTGTTGGATGTTTTCGATGTGCTGTCTGATGACGGGATGAATCTTCCAGACAAGGTAGAGACTTGTATAAAGATTTTAGTTGGTGATGTAGGACTAGATATTATATCTCAGTTTGTGATGTTCAGAGAACTATACGATACCTATCTCGTCTTTGGTAAAAAATCAGAAGTGGTAACCGATGAATTAGGAAATGTTATGCCAATGAAACCAGTCAGTAAAGATATGGACATTGTATTAGATGCAAAATACATTTATGCCTCTTTTCGACAAATAGGTATCAATTTATTTGAGGAACAGGGCCGTTTGTCTTGGGAAGAATTCCAAGTATTGCTAGAAACGTTGCCAGATGACACGCCTATTCAAAAAATTAAAAGTATCCGTAACTGGAAACCGCAAAAAGGAGAAAGTACTGAACACAAGGAACAAATGAGAGAACTTCAAAGGCGTTATGCATTACCAAATTACGTAAGGGAGGAGGAAGAAGATGGCTGATGGAAGTGTAGTAATTGATGTCGATGTGAATGGGAAGGACGTCACAGGGCTAAATAATCAATTAGACCAATTGGAAGGCAAGTCCGCCAAAGCAAGTCGAGGCATTGGAGACATGGTCAAAGCGATGGGGCTCGTTAAGTTGGGCAGTGCAGCATTTGATGTCTTAAAAGGCTCAATTGAAGGAGCAGTTACACGTTTTGACAAGTTGAACCAGTTTCCTAAAGTATTAACAGCTATGGGAGCTAGTACAGATGATGCTACCCGTGCAACGAATAAGTTGAAAGAAGGAATTGATGGGCTACCAACGAAATTGCAAGATGTGAGTGACACTACGCAACAAATGTATAGTGTTTTTAAAGATGCCGATTTAGCGGCTGACAGTACACTTGCTTTAAACAATGCTTTACTTGCTAGTGGTTCTAGTGGTGAAAAAGCACAACGTGGTACAGAACAATATATGAAAATTCTACGTACTGGTAAAGTTGACCTAGATTCATACACAACTTTACAAGAAACCATGGGTTTTGGCTTAGATAAGTTAGCAGAAAAATTTGGCTTTACAGGCAAATCTGCGCAACAAGATTTGTACAAAGCCTTACAAAGTGGTCAGGTTACCGTTGAACAGTTCAACCAAGGGTTAATTGATATCCAAGATGGCTTAGGCGGAACAAAAGAAGTCGCTCGAAAAACTACAGAAGGTATAGCTACTTCTTTTTCAAACTTAAAAAACTCCGTAACTAATGGAATGGCAAATGTGTTAACTAAATTTGATGAGATCGTAACGAAAGTTTCTGGAAAAAGTATTGCGGCTAATTTGAATAGCTTAAAAGGCATTGTAAATAATACGTTTTCAGCGATTACAAAAGCCATGGATGGCTTAATTCCTGTTATTGATTCAATAAAAAAGGCTTTTGCTGATAATCAATCAATAATAAAAATATTTTCTGATACATTCGATCAAGCTTTCAAAATAATAGGATTTATTGTATATGATGTAATAAATATTCTTCAACGATTTTGGGGAGAAATATCGAAAAGTAGTGAAAGTTCAAGTTTAATTGATATCTTATCAAGTGTGTTTACTACCTTGAAAGATGTTGTGTTAGATGTATTAGAAAATATTCAATACTTTTTTGATATTCTGGGTTCTGTTGATGTTCCAGAAAAATTAGGAGCTGCATTTAATAATTTAAAAGATATTTTGTTCGATTCTGTTGAAGCAGTTGCCAATTTCTTTGGTAGTTTTAATCTAGGAGAAACAAGCACTTCTATTACCGAGACTTTAATAGATACTGTTATATTGCTAGTAGATACTTTTTTAAAAGTAACCGAAAAAGCTAAAGATTTTATAAAATGGATTGATAGCGGTTCGACTGCATCAGATGTTTTTAAAGGGGTAATAGTAGCCTTAGGTGTCGCTATATCTGGCGTTGTTCTGTATTACAAAGCTTGGCAAACATATATCAATCTAGTAGTTAAAGCACAGAAAGCTTGGAACTTAATTACTAAAATTGGGACAGGAATACAAACGGCGTTTAATGCAGTTATGTCTATTAATCCGATTTTTTTAATAGTAGGAGCCATAGCAGCGCTAATCGCTGGATTAGTTTATTGGATAACCAAAACTAAATCTGGCCAAAAAGCATGGAAGGCTTTTACAGACTGGCTTGTAAAGGCTTGGGAAGGTATGGTCGATTTCTTCAAAGGGGTTTGGGAAGGAATAACAGATATTTTTGATTCTGCAGTTAAAACGGTTAAAGAGCTCTGGAAGGGTACGATGGATTTTTTCAAAAAACTAGGTGAAGATATAACGTCTATCTTTAAATCTAGTATAGAAACAGTGAAAGACTTGTGGAGCGGTGTAACAGAATTTTTCCAAAGTTTATTAGATGGAATTATTTCGGCATTTAATACGTCTGTTGAATTTTTGAAAGGTATTTGGCAGTCTGCGGTTGATGTATTTAACACTATTTGGGAAACCATAGGTCCAACAGTGATGATTATTGTTGATGGCATTGTAGAACTCTGGAATAATTTCACAGAAACAATTACTGGTATATGGGAAGGAATTAAAACGACTGCGGAAGGCATTTGGGAATTGATTAAATCTGTAATTATGGGCCCTATACTACTATTAATTGATTTGATAACTGGCGATTGGGAACAATTAAAGGAAGACTTATCAATGATTTGGGAAAGTATAAAAGAAGCCGGTAGTATGATCTGGGACGGCATACAACAGATAATTGGTTCATATGTTGAAGGCGTAGTCAATTTTGTAAAAACGGTTTGGGAAACTGGAAAAAACTTCTTAAGTGATATATGGGAAGGGATTAGCAATATAGCTTCTACAGTATGGGATGCAATTACTAGTACAATTTCAAATTTGGCACAAAGTGCGCTTGATGGTGCTAAAAACGCATGGAGCGGAGCGAAACAGTGGGCATCCGACACTTGGGAAAGCGTTAAGCAAACTTCTGCCGAAACATGGGATGGAATAAAAACTACAGTATCAGAATCTGCAAAGAACGCTCTAGAATGGGCTAAAAATGCATGGAGTGGAGCAAAACAGTGGGCATCTGAAACATGGGAAGGCGTTAAACAAGCGACTGCAGAAAAATGGGAAAATACTAAATCAACAGTAGCAAATCTTGCAGATGCTACATTAAGAGGAATGGAAAGTGCTTGGAGTACAGCAAAAAGCATTGCATCAGATATATGGGAAGGTGTAAAAGAAACTGTAAAAGCTGCTATGGATTTTGATCTATTTGCGGCTGGTCGAGCAATTATGGAAAGTTTTACTGATGGGCTTACGCATGCATGGGAAGCTACGAAAGAGTTTGTCAGTGGTATTGGTGATTGGATACGAGAACATAAAGGTCCTATTAGTTACGATAGAAAACTTTTAATTCCAGCTGGTAAAGCGATTATGGGTGGTTTAAATGAAAGCTTACAAGCGAGTTTTAAATCTGTCCAAAAAACAATTAAGCCTATGGCTAATCAAATTGCGGATACACTATCATTTGACAATGCTTTTTCAAATTTTAACTTTACTAGTCCAGAATTAGCATTAAACACAAATATGATGGGCGCTGCTAATTTGGGTAGCCAAATTGTAAATAATAGCAACTTTGCGAAAACATACAATCCTACAATCAATATAAACATTGAACATGCAGATCTTTCTAATGAGAAATCAATTGAAGAAACTTCTCAACAATTGGCAACACTCACAGAACGACAAACAAGGGGGCGGCTATAATGGATTTAACGAATTATCCATATTTTCAATTTAGAGGAAAAAAATCGAATGAATTCTCTATGCGAATAAGAAATGAAATGATGTTTACTATTCCAGAGGCCGCTCTGCAGTTTACAGAAATTGACGGAAGAAATTCCGATGTCATATACGATAAAGGAAAATATAACGATATTGAGAAAGTCTTTCCGGTAAGACTTTATAAACAACCAGATACAACCATTGCTGCGCAGTTAAGGGATATAGCTGCGTGGCTTTATTTATCGAAAGATTATGCCCCACTTATTTTTAGTGAATACAGCGAGTACTATTATAAAGCGCTAGGCTACAGCAAAGTAGATGCAGCAGACAAAACAAGAAGTTGGTTAGATGTTGATTTTGTTTTTAAGTGCCAGCCGTTCGTTTTTCGTCTTGATGGTGATGATGAAAGAGATATAAAAAGTGGAGGTGGTATTAGGAATCCAGAAGCTTTTTCTAGTCTGCCAATTATAACTTTCAATAAAACTAGTAGTACACAAGATAGTAATATTTATATTAATGGCCAACAATTCAGGATTGCAAAAGAAGCTGGAACAGGAAAAATTACGCTAGATTGCGAAGAAGGCATTGCTTATAAAGATGGTGGCGTTAATATCACAAAATATTGCTTTTTAAATACAGATGGTTATAACCCAATCACTCTGCCCCCAGGCGAAAGCATTATCAATTATACCTATATCACTGATTTTAAAATTAAGCCAAAATGGAGGACTTTAGCCGTATGAGCACGATTATTTTACATGATAAGAAAAATAACAATTGGAACTCCCTAGGCATAGGTCCTTTACAAGATGCAATAAATCCTCTTTCTACAAGGGAACGTAATGGTATTTATGATATGACATTCCAGTATCCAGTGGTGGGGAATTTGTTTCATGAGCTGAAAGTAGGAAGATGGATAGTCGCTGACGCTGGACCGACATTGGTCGCTAAAAGCCAACGGTTTGAAATTGCACAAATTACAAAACCAATCAAAGGGATTGTCACTGTTTACTGTGAGCATTATCGCTATAAATTGTTGCGCACAATGGTAAAAATCGGTTCCAAATATTCTAATATTTCGGCACAAACAGCATTGAATCAATTAAGAAGTCAGATGGAGCCTAAAAGTGATTTTACTTTTTACAGTGATGTGGGGACTACATCTTCAATTGATTTTACAGACCCCGCAAAATATAAAAATGCGCAAGAAGTTTTAGGCGGTGTCGCTGGTTCAATTTTAGATAATTTCGGTGGGGAATATCTTTTTAATAATAATCAAGTTCGCTTGTTAGCAAAAGCCGGTACCGATACGAATGTAGTCATTGCCTACGGTAAAAATTTAACAGATATTAATCAAGAGGAATCCATTGAAAATACGTATACTTCAATATATGGCTGGGCTAAAATCGGTAATGGCGATGATGAAAAAGTAATCACTCTACCAGAAATATATATTGATAGTGACTATGTCAGTAATTATACGGAACGTAGAATACAAATGGTTGATTTTAGTGATAAAGAGCCAAAAGATGTTGAAGCTTTACGCGGCATGGTTAAATCGTTTATTAAGTCTAATAATGTGGGGATTCCTCGTGTGAGTATAAAAGCTAGTTATGTAGACTTAGCGAGTTCCGTCTCAGATGAACAACTTAAAAGCCTTGAGGTTGTAGATTTATGTGATTGGGTAACGGTTGCGTTTAATCAATTAAACATTAATACAACGGCACAAATTGTAAAAACTGTGTGGAATATTTCTTTAGATCGATATGAGTCAATCGAATTAGGTGAAGCGAGAACTGATTTTGCTAAGGTAATTGAAGACTCAAAAGAAAATATTAATGATTTGTCAGACAAAATAGATTGGCTTGAACAAGCGCAAAAAGAAGCATCTGATATTATCAAAAATCCAGGAAAAGGTCATGTGCTCATATATCCGTCGCTTGCAGATCCTCAAGAACTATTAATTATGGATACGACAAGTATAAATACTGCTAGAAAAGTCTGGCGATGGAATGTTGGAGGGCTGGGATTTAGCTCAACTGGATATAACGGTAACTATGAGTTAGCAATGACAAATAATGGGCTAATTGTTGCAGACAGGATGGCTACAGGAACATTGAGAGCTATTAACATTATAGGTGTGACAATTACAGGTAGTGACATTACAAGTGAAAGTGGCTATAACAAAATTATAATGTCAAAGGGAGCTATCAAGAACTACTATAATAATGTTTTAAAATCAACGATGGATGCTAACAAATTTTCAATATATGATTCTAGAGAAATTGAATTGATGCAACTAAATTCTGATGGTGTGCGATTTAACAAAGAAGGCACTTTAAATAAGTTAGGAGGTCTGGGTAGAGCATTTTCTACTTCTTTAGGCAAAGAAGAAATCCATATTTATTCTGAACCAGGAGTGTTAGCAAGTGTCGGAGCAAAAAAAGTCTCAGGGAACGATGTTGCGAGACACTTTACAGTTTTTGACGCAGGGGTTCAAATATCAAATTTAAACATGGGTGGAAGTTATGTTGGAGGGTCTGGAGAAATAAAAAATTCAACATTGGTAAATACTAGTGTTAGTACAAAATTTACAGTGAATAACAATGTTAACTTAGGATTTTACTCTAATTTAAACATGAATGGTTTTTCAATTCTAAATCAATCAGATGTTCGGCTAAAGGAGAATATAACAGATACGAAGATTGATGGTATCAAAGAAACCAAAAAGTTAAACTTTGTGGAATTTGATAGAAAGCAAAACTATAAAAGTAATAATCCAATAGAACAGCCTTCTAATAAAAGAGAACTTGGGCTAATTGCTCAATATTCACCATTTTTAAGTGTTAAACATAATGAAGATCACTATTTAAGTTTAGATATGAATAAACAAGTGATGCTTAACAGTTTAACTAATAAACAACTTATTGAAAAAATTGAACAATTAGAAGAAAAAATAAATAAACCTAATAAGAATAGAAGAAAATATCATAGAGGAGGGATTTGATGGCAAATAAAATATTAAATCTTGATTTCTCTAAGGATCCAATAATGCCACCAATTATTTATGGTCGTGTTGGCGATGAAAAAATGCAAACAATTACTGTGAAAATTTCTCGACGAGATGAGATACCAGATTTATCAGGTGGAATCATTACCTTTGAGGGAGAACCTGCAGGTGGAAAAGTGAAAGTTTTTGATTCTGAAAACGTTTCTTCCAATAACGCTGGATTGCAAAAAGGAACATTTGAATACACGTTTCCTAGTGCAGCGTTTAGCGTAGAAGGGACGTACAAAAGGGCATATTTTTCGTTTCAAAAAGATGGGAAAAGAGATACTACGGGAGACTTTAAAATCATTGTTAAAGGAAATGCTGACATTGATGCCGGAGAAGCTGAAACAATTATTACTGAATACAATAAACTTGTAAAAGCTTTGAATGAAGCATATCAAGCTGCACTAAATAAAATGAATACTGACTATGATGATGTTGAAAAACGTATTGAAGCGATCAAGGTAGATTTAAATACGCTAAAAGAACAAATAACAGATATATTGGTAGATGCAGAAGGTCGTATTTCAGCCATTGGGAAGTCAGTAACAGATGAAGTTGATGCAGCACTTGAAAAGTTTAAAGAGGGAAACTTCTATACGAAACAGGAAGCTGATAATAGATTTTTAAGTAAGACGGAAAACCTTGACATTCAAAATAAAAAGTTAACTAATGATGATGGTTCAGGTCTACCTTTGCCAAAGGGAGTAACTTCATTTAAAGAATTATCAGGTTATGCTGGTTTTTATTATCTAAATGCTACAGTTGCGGGAGCAATGACTGACAAAGCAGATTTGCCGCCTGAATTTAAATATTCTGCTCTATATGTTTATCAACATGCCATTGCGGGCACCGCGGGAGCTATGTATCAAGAAATTAGAATAAATTCGTTAACAAAACCTTTAATTGCATTTAGAATGACTTCTCCTAATTCTTCCCAAAATAGTCCATTCAAAATTTTGGCTACTACAGATAGTGTTGTAAACATAACTGAACCTCAGCGTATAGGTGGGACTAAAGAATTTTCTAAAACTCCTTTAGTAAATGGAAAAGAAGTTGCTTTAAAAGATGAAACGTTTATTTACAAAAAAGCAGGACTTGATGAAGTAGAAGCTGCATACAGAAGTGCTTTTGGAGCAGAAACTAATATTCTTTTAGTTCGAAAGGGAAATAAGGTCGATGCCTATTTGCGGGTAAACGTGACAGATGCAGATAAATTAAAACCAAACATGGTCCAAATTTTTAAAATTCCTAAAGGATTTATGGTTGATCAACAAATGAGAGCAGGATATTGGAATACCGCATTAACAACTGTACAGTATACCCATCCTCAAGGTAACTATGGAGCATTATATGAGGAAGGCGTGAAGGGAATTAGATTTTGTAGTGACAGAAAGGGGAATCATTATGTTTGTGGTAGTTGGTACACTGCAGATGCTTTTCCGGAAACATAAAATAGTGATGGAATAAACTAAAGATAAACCGTTTAGCGAAAGCTAGGCGGTTTTTATTATTGGAAGGTGGAAAATATGGTGATTATTGATAATCAAGCGTTGATACTAGAATTTAAGAATATGATTTCTAACGGATTTATCCAAGTGTTTGTCTGGATTGTGTTAGGGGATATCTTAACAGGATTATGTAAAGGGATTTTCATTAAGGAGGGTAATAGCACAAAAGGATTGCTAGGATTGGTAAAACATCTTTTAGTGGTTTGCCTAGTAAGTATTGCTTATCCATACTTAAAAATCATGGGTCTAGAATCAATAGCTACTGGATTTGTCTTATTTTATATAGCAGTGTATGGCATTTCCATTATTGAAAACTTAGGGCAGTTAGGCGTTCCCTTTCCTTCATGGGTTAAGGAGCATTTAAGTAAATTAAAAGATGAAAATGATAAAGGCGGTGAACCTAAAGATGGTGCAAGTGATTAATCAATCTGTTTGTGGAGGGATTGCTGGTAAACGTCCCAATCCAACGCCAAAAGGTATTGTAATTCATAATGATGCTGGAAGTATTTATGCGACCGCTACACAATATGTCAATGGTTTGGCTGTAATGTCTCCTACACAACTGGCGAATGGTTTTGCTCATTATTACATTGATCGGAATACAATTGCACGTGTAGAAGATACATTCAATGCAGCATGGCACACAGCGAATCCAGAGGGTAATTTGAACTATGTTGGCTATGAAGTATGTCAATCAATGGGTGCTAGCGATGCCGATTTTTTAGCTAATGAACAAATGACATTTAAACAAGTTGCTGAAGATATGAAGTTTTGGGGAATGCATCCTAATAGAGATACTGTAAGATTACACAAAGAATTTGTTCCTACGGCATGTCCTCACCGTTCGTGGGAATTGCATGGAAAAGAAACAAATGCCGTAAAAGACTATTTTATTAGCCAAATAAAAAAATATATGGGCAATCCAAACGAAGGCAATGGCAATTCAAATAATAACAATCAAAATAATATAAAAGGTGGAGAAACGACTATGCAATGTTTATACGAAAGACCAATTAATTCAAAGACGGGTAAACTAGAATGGAATGGAGATGCTTGGACGGTAATGTTTTGTAACGGAGTGAATACAAGACGTGTGTCTCATCCGGATGAAATGAAAGTCATTGAGGACCTATACAAGAGAAACAATGGAAAAGATATTCCTTTCTACGGACAAGATAAATGGAACAAAAACGCTCCTTGGTATAATCGCTTAGAAGCTATGTTTCCAGTCGTGAAATAAAGTATAGTAAAATATTTATAGGTAGTGTAAAATAATAACACACTTATTAAATTTCTCTTGAGTCGCCTTTCTAAGGTGGCTCTTTTTAGGACCATTAGCTCAGTTGGTTAGAGCAAACGGCTCATAACCGTTCGGTCACAGGTTCGAGTCCTGTATGGTCCATAAAAAACCTCGCTCTCTTCTAGGGAACGAGGTTTTTTTGTTTGCGTTAAATGGAATTATCCAGTACGGCATATGCAGTAGAAACAACGAGTCAACAAAGTTCAGAAGCAGTAACAAGTACCACCGATTCAAGTAGAAAACAAGAACCAGTCATTACACAGGAAACAACAGACATCAAACAAGAAGCACCAAATCAGGCTACGAGTGACAGTGTCAAGCAGTCACAAGAAACCACAGCACCAACAGAGACGACGAATTTAGAAACGTCAACCGCTGAAAAAGAAGAAACGAGCACGCCGCAAAAAATAACAATTTTAGGTACGTCAGATGTTCATGGTCAATTATGGAATTGGTCTTATGAAGATGATAAAGAACTACCAGTTGGTTTGTCCCAAGTAAGTACAGTCGTCAACCAAGTCCGGGCGCAAAACCCAGCAGGCACCGTTTTAATTGATAATGGCGACAATATTCAAGGCACTATTTTAACAGATGACTTGTATAATAAAGCGCCTTTAGTGAATGAAAAGACCCATCCAATGATTACCGCCATGAATGTGATGGGGTATGATGCAATGGTTTTGGGGAATCATGAGTTTAATTTTGGTTTACCGTTAATCAAAAAAATTCAACAAGAAGCCACTTTTCCAATCTTGTCTGCGAATACCTACAATAAGGAAGATGGTCTTCGTTTTGTTGAAGGGACTACCACGAAGGAACTTGATTTTAATCAAGATGGGCAGCCAGATTTAAAAGTTGGGATTATCGGCTTAACAATTCCGCACATTCCTTTGTGGGATGGCCCTCGTGTTACTTCGCTTAATTTTTTACCTTTGAAAGAAGAAGCAGAAAAAGCAGTTACTGAGTTGAAAGCTAACGATCAGGCTGACATTATTGTTGCCTCGATTCATGCGGGACAACAAAATAGTGATCCGGCTGCCAGCGCCGACCAAGTAATTGAAAATGTCGCGGGGATTGATGCGTATATTCTGGGTCATGACCACCTTTCTTTTACCAAGCAAGGAGCAGCGCCGAATGGAAAAACTGTACCGGTAGGGGGATCGAAAGATACGGGGACAGAGGTTGTCAAAATTGATCTTTCAGTTGCTAAAAATGCCGATAAGTGGGAAGTGCAAGAAGGTACAGCAACGATTGTACCAACAACGAATGTTCCAGCAGATGAAGCAGTTAAGGCAGCGACAAAAGAATACCATGAGCAAACGCGAGCGTTTATTCAGGAGGAGATCGGCACAGCAACAGCTGATTTTTTACCAAAACAAGAAATTAAAGGAATTCCCGAAGCACAATTACAACCAACAGCGATGATTTCTTTAATTAATAACGTTCAAAAAGAAGTGACAGGTGCACAATTAAGTGCGGCAGCGCTGTTTAAATACGACAGTAAATTACCTGCGGGGAAGATTTCCTATGCCACGATTTTTGATATCTACAAATACCCGAATACCTTAGTGAGTGTTCCCATTAACGGTGAAAACTTACTGAAGTATTTAGAAAAACAAGGGGCGTACTATAACCAAACACAGCCAGATGATTTGACCATTAGTTTTAATCCAAACATTCGTGTATATAACTATGACATGATTTCTGGAGTGGACTACAAGATTGACATTTCAAAACCAGTGGGTGAACGAATTGTAGATGCGAAAATTGACGGCCAACCGTTGGATCCTGCCAAAGAATATACGATTGCTATGAATAATTATCGTTACGGCGGTTTAGCTAGCCAAGGGATTCAAGTAGGGGAACCTATTAAAAATTCTGATCCAGAAACCTTACGAGGAATGATTGTTGATTATATTAAGAAAAAAGGAACGCTTGATCCAGAACAAGAAATCGAACGAAATTGGTCAATTATTGGGACAAATTTTGATGAAAAATGGCGTGCCAAAGCAATCGAATTAGTGAATGACGGCACTCTTCAAATTCCGACTTCTCCTGATGGACGTACACCAAACGCCGCCGCTATTACGAAACAAGATGTCCGTAATGCGGGCTTTGATTTAGATAATGCATATACCATTATGCATACAAATGACGTTCATGGACGACTAGAAGCAGGGAAAGGCGAATTAGGTATGGCGCGTCTAAAAACTTTTAAAGACCAAGAAAACCCAACCTTGATGGTGGATGCAGGGGATGTTTTCCAAGGATTACCAATCTCCAATTTCTCCAAAGGCGCGGATATGGCCAAAGCCATGAATGAAGTTGGTTATGATGCCATGGCGGTGGGAAATCACGAGTTTGATTTTGGTTTAGAGATTGCACTAGGTTATAAAGACCAACTGAATTTTCCGATTTTATCTAGTAATACGTATTACAGAGATGGCAGTGGACGGGTTTTTGATCCGTATACAATCGTAGAAAAAGCCGGGAAAAAGTTTGCCATTGTAGGTGTGACGACCCCAGAAACAGCAACGAAAACACACCCGAAAAACGTGGAGAAGGTGACATTTAAAGACCCGATTCCAGAAGTAGAAGCGGTGATTAATGAAATTAAAGAGAAGTACGCGGATATTCAAGCTTTCGTGGTTACTGGGCATTTAGGCGTAGATGAAACGACGCCGCATATCTGGCGTGGTGATACGCTAGCAGAAACCCTTAGTCAAACATATCCTGAGTTAGATATTAATGTGATTGATGGACATTCGCATACAGCCGTCGAAAGTGGCAAACGTTATGGCAAAGTGATCTATGCTCAAACAGGTAATTATTTAAATAATGTTGGAATTGTCACAGCACCAGAGAATGAACCAACTAAGAAAACAGCAAAATTGATTCCAGCAGAAGAGTTGCTAGGATTGCCAGAAAACCCGGCAGTTAAAGCCATCGTTGATGAAGCACGAACGAATTTTAACGCTGAAAATGAAAAAGTAATTGTCGATTATATTCCATTCACATTGGATGGACAACGGGAAAATGTGCGCACACGAGAGACCAACTTAGGGAATTTGATTGGTGATGCGATTATGTCATATGGCCAAGACGCGTTTAGTCAACCTGCTGATTTTGCAGTAACTAATGGTGGCGGCATTCGCGCTGATATTAAGCAAGGACCGATTAAAGTTGGGGATGTCATTGCTGTGTTACCTTTTGGCAATAGCATTGCGCAAATTCAAGTAACCGGTGCTCAAGTTAAAGAAATGTTTGAAATGTCTGTTCGTTCGATTCCACAAAAAGATGAGAATGGCACAATTTTACTAGATGATGCTGGCCAACCAAAACTTGGCGCAAATGGTGGTTTCCTACATGTTTCAAGCTCCATTCGTATCCACTATGATTCCACAAAACCAGGTACTCGCTTGGCTAGTGACGAAGGCAATGAAACAGGACAAACGATTGTCGGTAGTCGCGTATTAGGAATAGAAATTAAAAATCGGCAAACACAAAAGTTTGAACCATTGGATGAGAAGAAACAATACCGGATGGCTACCAATGATTTCTTAGCTGCTGGTGGTGATGGTTACGATATGCTAGGTGGTGAACGAGAAGAAGGGATTTCACTAGATGCTGTCTTAATTGAATACTTGAAAAGTGCAACCAGCTTGCGGTTGTATCGTGCAGCAACGACGATTGATTTAGCACAATATAAAGAACCATTCCCAGGCGAACGAATTGTTTCTATTTCGGAAGAAGCTTACAAAGAGTTAATCGGTGGAGGAGAGACGCCAAAACCAGATCCAAAACCAGATCCAAAACCAGATCCGAAACCAGATCCAAAACCAGATCCAAAATCAGACCCGAAACCAACACCAGAAACACCAGTAGCAACCAATAAACAAAACAAAGCGGGAGCAAGACAGAGCAATCCATCCGTAACAGAGAAGAAAAAGTATGGCGGCTTTTTACCTAAAACGGGTACAGAAACAGAAACGCTTGCATTATATGGTTTACTGTTCGTTGGACTTTCTTCTTCTGGCTGGTATATTTATAAACGATGTAACAAAGCTAGTTAGTCATTTTTTAAGAACCGTCCTTCGGGATTGGTTCTTTTTTTATTTTAATGCTTGCCATTTGTTTTTAATTTTAGTATTATAAGAATATTCCAAAAATTAAAAAATGAAGAGTTTTTTATGTGAAGGGAGAAAGGCATGAAAAGTAAACGTATAAAAGGACTTATCGGGTTAAGTTTAACAACGCTATTAGTTTTAGCTGCTTGTGGTGGTGATGGGGGAGCTGGCGCCGAAAAAGCAAAGGGCGGATCAGAGAAAACTGCCGCTAAACAAGAATTTAAAGTAGTGGTTCAACAAGAAATGCCTTCTGCAGATTTATCTTTAGGAACAGATACAATTAGTTTTACGGCACTGAATAATGCGTATGAAGGAATTTATCGTTTAGATGATAAAAGCAAGCCGCAACCAGCAGGAGCTAAAGAAAAAGTGCAAGTCAGTGATGATGGTCTGACGTACACAGTGAAACTAAGAGAAGAAGCAAAATGGTCCAATGGTGATCCTGTCACAGCTGCCGATTATGTTTTTAGTTGGCAACGTACAGCAGATCCTCAGACTGGCGCTGAGTATGCTTATTTTCTAGAAATGATTGAAAACGGCGCAGATATTGTAGCTGGTAAGAAACCAGTCTCTGAATTAGGCATTAAAGCAAACGGAGATTACGAGCTAGAAATTAAACTGGCAAAACCAACACCATATTTTGATTATTTACTGGCCTTTCCACTATTTTTCCCGCAACATCAAGCAACCGTAGAGAAATATGGCAAAGATTACGCTGCTTCCAGTGAAAAAGCAGTCTATAATGGTCCGTTTGTCTTAGCTAACTTTGAAGGGGCTGGCTCAGATACCAATTGGACTTTGGAAAAAAATGAAAACTATTGGGATAAAGACAATGTCAAATTAGATAAAATCAATTTTGATGTTGTCAAGGAGGCGCCAACTGCCTTGAACTTATTCCAAGATGGTCAAGCAGACGATGTTATTTTAAGTGGCGAATTGGCCCAGCAAATGGCGAAGGATCCAGAATTGGTTATCGAAAAAGAAGCACGAACCAGCTATTTGGAATTTAATCAGCGAGATAAAAATTCACCGTATAATAATGTGAATTTACGCAAAGCAATTTCAGCAGCGATTGATCGCAACGCATTAGTAGATAAAATTTTAGGCGACGGCTCAGTAGTCGCTACCGGCTTAATTCCAGAAGGGATGTCGTATTCGCCGACAGATGACAAAGATTTTGCTGATGAAAATAAAAAAATTGTTGAATATAGCCCAGAAAAAGCAAAAGAATATTGGGCAAAAGCTAAGAAAGAATTGGGCATAACAACACTCAAAATGGATATTGTTGCCGATGATGTCGATTCTACGAAAAAGTTAGCGGAATATATTCAAGGTACGTTAAAGGATACTTTAGAGGGCATTGATGTAACAGTGAGCCCAGTGCCGTTTTCAGTTCGAATTGATCGAGGCAGTCGCGGCGATTTTGAGACAATCTTAGGTGGTTGGGCTGCGGATTACGCAGATCCAAGTAGTTTCTTAGACCTTTTTGTTACTGGTAATAACTATAATCGCGGGCGTTTTTCAAGTAAAGCCTACGATGAGTTGATCGAGGCTTCAGCCACAAGAGATGCTTCAGATCCTGAAAAACGTTGGGAAGACATGGTTAAGGCTGAGAAGTTATTGATTGGTGAAGAGACCGCTTTAGCCCCACTTTATCAAAAGGCGACTGCCCATCTACGCAGTAAAGAAGTAAAAGGTGTCGTTGCCCATGGTGCTGGTGCACAATATGATTATAAGTGGACATATGTAACAGAAGAGTAGTTAAAAAAGAGACACAGAACAAGTCAAATCGACTGTTCTGTGTCTCTTTTAATCAAAATATTTCTGCTGTTCTTCTTTTAATTTTTCTGGGGTTACATCTTCACCAGTAGGATCATAAATAGTGACGCCCATTAATGTTTTATTGAATTGTTCACGAATGGTTCGCAAATATTCTTGTCGCAAATCGACACGAAGAGCTTGTTCTTCAGATGTTAAACCTTGTTCACGCTCTTTTTGTGCAAGCGTATTAATTCTTTTTAAAACCTCTAACATTTCTCATTTCCTTTCTATAATAATTCTTTTGCTAGGCGTTCAAACGATTGAAAGCGCGTTTGTTTGTCATAGCCTGGGGTGATTAGCATTGCTTCTGTCAACCCTAGTTCTTCTTGTTGGTGGAAAAACTCCGCAACTTCTTGGCTACTACCAATGACAAAGCGTTGTTTATTCTGTTCTAAAACCAGTTTGTCCATTTCACTGTAAGGGAAAGCTAGGGCTTCTTCTGGCGATAAAAATTTATTAGGAAGCCCATGTTCGGTGGCAAAGATATAATGCTCGAAACTAGCCGCATGGTATTCTGCTTCTTCTTTCGTGTCGGCGGCAAAAGTGAAATACGCAGCGCTCACTTGAGGCTCTTGTTGTTCAGTTACTGGTCGGAAATGCTTGTAATATGCTGACAATACTTCTTTGGGCAAATGTCCATGAATAAACTGTGCAAAGGAAAAATTAATGCCATATTCACCAGCTGAACGTGCGCTTTCTTTACTAGCACCTAGTAACCAAGGTTGTGGTAATAGAACTTCCCGCGGAACAGCTGAAATTTTAGAATATAAATGATCTTCAGGAAATTCCTCTTTTAAAAAGAGTAAAATTTCAGGTAATTTATCAAATTGATCTAGTTGTGGTGGCTGACCATTATTTAACGCCAACGTAGTTAATGGGCTGCCACCAGGCGAGCGGCCCATGCCTAAATCGATTCGATCAGGATATAAAGCTACTAACGTTTTAAACGTTTCTGCGACTTTAAATGGCGCATAATGCATGGTCATGATGCCACCCGCGCCAACACGAATTTTTTCGGTGGCACTAGCAATATGTGCAACTAAAATTTCTGGCGTTGCACTGGCAAAGGCGTCTGAGCCGTGATGTTCGGCATACCAAATTCTTGTGTAACCAAGTTTTTCCGCTAATTGAGCGAGTTCTTTGGCTTCTTGTAATGTGTCGCTTGCTGATTGATTTTTAGGAACCGTTAATTGATCTAAGATACTTAATTTCATGTATGTAGTCTCCTTTTTGGTTGTTTTTTTGAAGCTACCGCTATTATTACGCAAACATGTCAAAAAAATAGTACGCACTTTTTAATTCCCTAGTGAGCGAAAAGTAACAAATAGATGTAGCCAAGGTCGATGATAAAAAATTCTCCACTATGGCTTTTTGATGCTTTGTGTTAAAATGGAACATATGTACGCAATCAGCAATTGGAAAGGTGACAACATGTACGAATATATTATTGGAAAAGTAACGTTTGTTAGCCCATACTATATTGTCGTTGAAACAAATGGCATTGGCTATCAGATTTCAGTCGATAACCCGTATCGCTATTCAGGAAAAATGGATACGGATATTAAACTATATCTTCACCAAGTCGTGCGGGAAGATGCACAACTTTTATTTGGTTTTGGCAGTTTAGATGAAAAACAATTGTTCTTAAAATTAATCAGTGTCTCTGGAATTGGCCCTAAAAGTGGCTTAGCTATCATGGCTTCTGTGGCTGATCATGGTGGTTTAATCAATGCAATTGAAGGGGAAGATGTTACATATTTAACGAAGTTCCCAGGTGTTGGCAAGAAAACAGCCCAACAAATGATTTTAGATTTAAAAGGAAAATTAGGCGAATTAGAGTCTTCCGAAGCAGCGGTTGCGGCCATGACCGCAACCGAAGCGGTGACAACAAGCAATCAAGCATTGGCAGAAGCGTTAGAAGCATTAAGTGCCCTAGGCTACAGTGACCGAGAGATTAAGCGTATCACTAAGCAATTGGAAGCGTTAGGTGAGACAACGACAGATGTTTATTTAAGCAATGCGTTAAAATTCATGATGAAACGCTAAGGAGGAATAACGATGACAGAAGAAGAACGGTTGCTTTCAGCTGCAAGTCAAGAAGCAGAAGCTTCAATTGAAAAATCGTTACGTCCACAATTTTTAGCACAATATATTGGTCAAGACAAAGTAAAACAAGAACTAACGATTTATATTGAAGCGGCGAAAAATCGGAATGAAGCGT
Source organism: Enterococcus sp. HMSC078F03 (assembly GCF_001811595.1). NCBI lineage: Bacteria > Bacillati > Bacillota > Bacilli > Lactobacillales > Enterococcaceae > Enterococcus > Enterococcus sp. HMSC078F03. The sequence continues at coordinate 107,123 of NZ_KV805568.1, forward strand.
TGGATCATACCCTTCTTTATGGTCCGCCAGGTTTAGGGAAAACGACAATGGCGATGGTCATCGCCAATGAAATGAATGTGAACATTCGTACCACAAGTGGACCAGCCATCGAACGGGCGGGAGATTTAGTCGCTATTTTGAACGAATTAGAGCCTGGTGATGTGTTATTTATCGATGAAATTCATCGTTTGCCGCGAGTGGTGGAAGAAATGCTGTATTCCGCAATGGAAGATTTTTACATTGATATCATGGTTGGTCAAGGAACCACGGCACATCCCGTTCATTTTCCATTACCGCCTTTTACTTTAGTGGGCGCTACCACACGGGCAGGTATGCTTTCAGCGCCATTACGAGATCGTTTTGGGATTATTTCTCACATGGAGTATTATCAAGAGCAGGATTTAAAAGAAATCGTTCTCCGTTCCGCAGATATTTTTCAAACGGAGATTTTTGAGGAAGGTGCCTTTGAAATTGCGCGCCGCTCAAGAGGAACCCCCCGAATTGCTAATCGTTTGTTAAAACGTGTCCGTGATTTTGCCCAAGTCCAATCAGATGGCAAAATCGACCGAGCGATTGCAGACAAAGCGTTAACCTTGCTACAAGTGGACCATCAAGGCTTGGATTATGTCGATCAAAAATTGTTGAAAACAATGATTGATTTATACGGCGGCGGTCCGGTTGGCTTAAGTACCTTGTCTGTAAACATCGGTGAAGAAACCGAAACGGTGGAAGATATGTATGAACCCTATCTTATTCAAAAAGGTTTCATTAAACGAACACCGCGAGGACGAATTGCAACGCCATTTGCGTATGCACATTTTGGGTATGATTATTTAGAGGGTCATAAAAATTAAAAATAAGTCAAAAGAAAGCAAGCCTTAACCGCTTGCTTTCTTTTGTTTCACGTGAAACGTTTGTTCTTATTTGGGAGAGTGGCATATTTCAGCTGTTGTAGGTATACTGTGTTTGTAATCGCTTTTAAATTGGAGGGATCAATGTTGAATAAAGAAATCAAAGGGGCATTAATTGTTTCTTGCCAAGCGTTGGCAGACGAACCGTTGCATAGTTCTTTTATCATGTCCAAGATGGCTTTGGCCGCTAAACAAGGAGGGGCTAAAGGCATTCGAGCAAATTCTGTGGTAGACATTCGAGCAATCCGGAAAGAGGTAGATTTACCAATCATTGGGATTATTAAACGAGATTATCCTGACGCAGAAGTATATATTACCGCAACTATGCGTGAGGTAGATGAATTAATGGCTGTTCAGCCAGAAATTATCGCTCTCGATGCAACCCATTCGAAACGACCAAATGGCGAAACGTTAGCCACATTTTTCAAAAGAATAAAAGAAAAGTATCCTAACCAAGAATGGATGGCGGATTGTTCCACGCTGGAAGAGATGATTGAAGCGGCGGAGTTAGGCTTTGATTATATTGGCACAACGTTAGTCGGCTATACGCCGCAAAGTGAAAATCAGCGGATTGAACAAAATGATTTTGAACTGTTAAGAGAAGCAAAGAAGCATTTTACTACACCAATCATTGCAGAAGGAATGATTGATACGCCAGCAAAAGTCCAACGTGTTCTGGAGCTAGGTGCTTATAGCGTGGTGGTGGGATCTGTTATTACACGACCGCAAAAAATTACTGAAAAATTTGTGGAAGCTACGAAAATAAAACAGAATCAAGCATAAACTAAATACACTATCGATACACTCGTTATTTTTTGATCAATACACTTCGATACGATCGCTTTTTTTCTAGAGAAAGTGGAATCTTTCAATAATGAAAAGGGATACACTCCGTTTGGCATAGTCCTTGCTGATAATAAATCAGTGTATAAAGCGCTATCATTTTTATAGGAGGGGTTTTATGAAGGGTTTATCAAAAAAGAAACGGGTGTCTACTTGGTTAGCGTTAGGAATCACCGTAGTCAGCTGTTTTGCGTTAAGCGGGGAAGTGCAAGCAAGTATTGAAAGAACAAAAGTTGATGAATTTGCAAATGTTTTAGATGTGAGTGCATCACCAACCGAACGGACGAATGGCGTATACGATACCAATTATTTTAATAATTTTTCTGATTTAGGTGCATGGCATGGCTACTATTTACCTGAAAAAAGTAATAAAGAGCTACTGGGTGGTTTTGCGGGGCCATTGATTATTGCGGAAGAATATCCAGTAAACTTGGCGGCAAGTTTAAACAAATTAACGGTCAAAAATAAAAAAACGGGAGAAACCTATGATTTAAGCCAAAGCAACCGCATGGACCTGTCTTATTATCCTGGGCGCCTAGAGCAAACCTATGAATTAGACGATGTAACGATTCATTTAGCTTTAATTTTTGTCAGCAATCGAACGGCGCTTATCCAAACGACACTTGAAAACACTGGTGAAGATCCCTTGTCACTTGAAGCAAGCTGGACAGGTGCGGTCTTTGACAAAATTCAAGAGGGAACGGAAACCTTAGATATTGGCACTCGTTTAACTGCTAAAGACAATGACATTCAAGTGAATTTTGGTGAAGTCAGAGAAACGTGGAATTATTTTGCTACGAAAGACACAAAATATACGATTCATCATGCGGATAAAGTTTCAACAAAAATTGATAATCGGAATTATACAGCGACCGCTGAACCAATTGAATTGAAGCCTAAACAAACGTACAACACCTATACGACAGAAAGCTATACTTTTACAAAAGAAGAAGAGGCAAAGGAACAACAACAAGCACCCGAATATACCAAAAATGCGGCACGCTATTTCAAAGAGAACAAGCAAAGATGGCAAGGATATCTAGATAAAACGTTTGATCAAAAGAAAACAGCAGAATTTCCTGAATATCAAAATGCGCTAGTCAAATCGATTGAAACGATTAATACCAATTGGCGAAGTGCGGCAGGTGCCTTTAAGCATGACGGGATTGTTCCGTCCATGTCTTATAAATGGTTTATTGGTATGTGGGCTTGGGATTCGTGGAAAGCGGATGTAGCAACGGCTGATTTTAATCCTGAGTTAGCTAAAAATAATATGCGGGCCTTGTTTGATTATCAAATTCAAAAAGATGATACCGTACGTCCACAAGATGCAGGAGCGATCATTGATGCTGTCTTTTACAATCAAGACAGTGCGCGTGGTGGTGAAGGTGGCAACTGGAATGAACGAAATTCTAAACCACCATTGGCTGCATGGGCAGTTTGGCATATTTATCAAGAAACCAAAGATAAGGAATTTTTAAAAGAAATGTATCCCAAACTTGTGGCTTATCATAATTGGTGGTATACCAACAGAGACCACAATAAAAATGGGATAGCAGAATATGGAAGCATGGTCAGTGATGCTCACTGGCAAAAAGACGACAAGGATCAAATCATTAAAGATAAAAATGGCCAACCTAAAGTGGATGATGATGCTGTTATTGAAGCAGCCGCGTGGGAAAGTGGTATGGATAACGCTACACGGTTTGACAAAGAAGGTGTGGGCAAAGGCGATGACGGAGTTAAAGTTTTTGAAAATAAAAATAAAGGAAAAGTAGTGGGGTATTCGATTAATCAAGAATCAGTGGATTTGAATGCGTATCTCTACGCTGAAAAGGGCTATTTAGCTTCGATAGCAGAAGAACTAGGCAAAAAAGAGGACTATAAGAACTATCAAAAAGAAGCGAAGAAACTAAAAAAATATATTCAAGAAAATATGTTTGATGAAAAAACGGGCTTCTTCTATGACTTACAAATAAATGAAGACGGCTCGAAAACAAAATTGTTAGTCAATCGTGGCAAAGGAACAGAAGGCTGGTTGCCGCTTTGGGCAAAAGTAGCGACCAAAGAACAGGCGGCGGCAGTTAAGAAAAACATGATGAATCAAGAAATGTTTAATACCTTTATGCCATTCCCAACGGCATCCAAAGACAATGAAAAATTTGCTGCAACGAAATACTGGCGAGGACCAGTTTGGCTTGATCAAGCCTTGTTTGGTGTAGAAGCTCTTCAAAACTATGACTATACAAAAGAAGCAAAAGAAATGACACAAAAACTCTTCTTACATGCCGAAGGATTGATGGGAGAAGGCCCTATTCATGAAAATTATGATCCACTGACAGGGAAGGGCTTAAGTACGAAAAACTTTAGTTGGTCAGCAGCAGCGTACTATTTACTGTATAAAAACACCTTATTAAGTAATAACCCCACAACGCAAACCGCTTTTGAGATAAAATAGAAAAACAGCTCTTGAGGAAATATCACTCAAGAGCTGTTTTTTTCTTCACTTGCTACAATCTGTTTCCTTCTGAATTTAATTGAATGTAATTTATTTGTTTTAATAAATATATTTCATTTAATTAAAGAAAATATCTAAAAATAAAAATATATGTACTTTTATTAAAAATGTTATTTAATAAAAATGAAATAGATATTCGATGGAATTGATTGTACAATGATTAGTGAAGAGTGGGTTTAACGGAACCGAGTAATAAGAAATAAACTAATATTGAAACCAAACATTGCGACACCTCCTGCTCTAAGTTATATTGAATTTCATTATAAGACAGATATCTTAGTTTCTTCAAGAACGAATTAGAAAAGTTTTTTTAAATTTGTTGACGTCTAACAATTATAATGTGCAAAAAAATAATTTAAACAAATATATTATTTGATTATTTGGTAATATTAAAGTTCGTAAAAATAATTTTTTATAAAATATTATATTTTAGTTAATAAAAAAATAATACTTAATATTAACTTATTAATAGAAAGGAGCATATTATGGGAGAGTGTAAAATATTTTGTGTAAATGAAAAAAT